>CAZMIS010000138.1:0-9772 GCA_964566325.1 uncultured Anaerolineales bacterium | reverse complement strand
GACTGACATTTACACTGATCACTTATCTACTGACCTTATCACTGAACGATAACACGCCCTATCAAAAACCCTTGACCCGCGCCTCCCACCGGCGTATAATCTGTCGTGGAGCATCGCATCTCGCCCCTCGTCACTCCCGCACCGCTCACGGCTACAACCCTCCGCCCGTGTTCTTAGCTTCGCATGCGTCAGAGGAGGTGTCCCCGTGAACCGTCTCAAACCCTTCACTATCATCGTCGTTCTGGCCTTGCTGGCCCTCTCGTCCGCGGCCGGCGGCGCACCCGCCGCCGGGGTGGAAGGCCCGCCGACACTCGTCAGTTACCAGGGCCACGTGATGTTCGACGGCAATCCCTTCACCGGCAAGGGCTACTTCAAGTTTGCGATCGTCGACGCGTCTGACGTCATCCACTGGGCCAACGACGATACCCTTATCGGCGGAGAGCCTGAGAAATGCGTGCCGCTCGAGGTAACCAACGGGTTGTTCAACGTGCTGCTGGGCGATATCACGCTGAGCGGCATGTCCGAAGCGCTGACCGCCGAGGCGTTCAAGGAGGAGGAACGCTATCTGCGAGTCTGGTTCAGCACCGACTCCGCCAGCGGGTTCACCCAGCTCAAAGAAGACCGGCGCATCGCCGCGACGCCCTACGCGCTGGTGGCGCAGGAGGCGGTGCACGCGCTGAACGCGGACACACTGCAGGGATCGGACGCAGGTGACTTCCAGCAGCATTACGCGCACGTGATCGTCGTGGCGAAGAGCGGCGGCGATTACACCACCATCACCGCCGCCCTGAGCAACATCGCCGGTACGGCCGGCAGCCGCTACCTGGTGTGGGTCGCGCCGGGCGTGTACGAGGAGCAGGTCTGGATGGAGCCCTACGTCGACATCGCGGGCGCGGGGCAACTGGTGACGCGCATCACCGGCGCTGGAAGTGGTACGCTGAACTCGGGCACGCTGCTGGGCGCCAATGACGCTGAGCTGCGCGACCTGACGGTCGAGAACACGGGTGATGCCGACTTTGCCGTGGCCATCTTCAACGGCGCCGACTCCCCCCGCCTCACCCGCGTGACGGCGATCGCGTCCGGCGGCGGTCGAAGCTATGGTGTGCGCAACACCAGCTATTCCTCCCCGGTAATGACGGACGTGACGGCCACGGCCTCCGGCAAGTCCGGCGCAATCGGCGTGGCCAACGTCACCTCGTGCGCACCGGTGATGACGCGTGTGACGGCCGAAGCCAACGGCGACGCCGACAGTGATAACTACGGCGTGTACAACGAGGCATCGTGGCCCCAGATGACGGACGTGCGGGCCACCGCGACGGGCGAGGCCGGCAGCGTCAACTACGGCGTGATGAATAACTATGCAGATGCGCTGATGACGAACATGACGGCGGAAGCCTCGGGCGGCAGCTCGTGCTTTGCAGTGTACAACAGCCATTCCTCGCCCGAGATGCACGGCGTGACTGCGACGGCGTCAGCCGGCGATTACCACAACTACGGCATATGGAACGGAGACTCCTCGCCGCCCATGACGGGCGTCATCGCACGGGCATCTGGCGGCAGCGTGAGCTACGGCGTCTACAACTCCACCTCTTATCCCGTGATGACCGGCGTCACCGCGACCGCCGATGCCGCCAACACCAATTATGGCGTGTACAACCTCTCCTCTTCGCCGACGATGACCGGCGTCGTCGCCACCGGTTCAGGCGGCACTTACAATATCGGCGTGCGCAACGGGTCCTCTTCGCCCACCATGACCGGCGTCACGGCTACCGGATCCGGCACCCCTGACAGCCTGAAGAACTACGGCGTGGCCAACGAGGAATCCCAGCCAACGATCAGCAACAGCACCCTCCGAGCGACCGGCGCGGGTGACAGCATTGGCCTCGACAACTACGGCGACACGAGTTCCTATGTCGTGAGGGTCAGCAACTGCCAGGTGATGGGATACACCAACTCGATCCTCAATGCCACGGCGTTCACCACGCTGATCGGCGCATCGTTGCTCGACGGCGCAGTCGACGATAGCGCGGGCACCGTGACCTGTGCCGGCGTGTACGACGAAAACTACGCCTTCTACGCCAGCGCGTGCCCGTGAGAGGAGCCAACCCATGAAGCGGCAAACGATCGTAGCCCTGCTTGTGGGCCTGGCCCTGCTGATTTCGGCTGTGGGCGTGGCCAGCGCGCAGGATCCTACTGTGCCCTGGTGGGTCATCGCGGGGGGTGGAGCGCCGTCCGGTGGCGCCGGTGACTCGATACTCCTGAATAATACGCTCGGCCAGCCGATCGTTGGCCCGTCTGGCGGCGGCGCGGTCGACCTGGACGCGGGCTACTGGCAGCAACGCTACGGCCCCGTCGCGGTCACCGGCCTGCAGGCCTCCGTCGCGGCCGGCCCGCTGCTCCGGCTCGACTGGGACGAAGTGACCCTCGACACCGTCGGCCACACCATCTCGGGCGTCACGTATAACGTCTACCGCGACCAGGATGCGCCCTACTTCGCGCCGGGGGACACACCGTGCAACCCGGCGCCCCTGGCGGATCTGACGTTCACCGACCCCGACGCGACCGTGCTCACCAGCGCGGCGCACAGCGCGTACTACGTGGTCGTGGCGCTACACGGCGGCCTGGCGGCCGCGCCCTCCAACCGCGTCGGTGCGTTCGTCTTCACGCTGGCGCCCGGCGGCTGAGGGTCAGGGCGCGTCCGCATCATCGCCGGTATCGGCCGGGCGCGTCCCGGCGCGTCACCCGACCGGCTGGACCACCGTGGGATCCATCCACCCCACTTCCCAGTGGTGACCATCAGGATCGTAGAAGCTCCAGCCGTACATGGGCCCCTGGTCCATCTTGTCGGCCGCGGGCGATCCGCCGGCAGCGAGCGCCTCGTGCACCATCCGGTCCACTTCGTCGCGGCTGCTGACCATGACCGCATAGAGCCCGCCGGTGACCCGGGTCGCATCGGGGACCGGCTTCTTCGCGAAGGTGCTGAAGAAGTCCTCGCGGAGGAGCATCGCGTACGCGTCGGCGCCGATGATCATGCAGGCCGCCTCTGCGGTGGTGAACTGCGGGTTAAACTTGAATCCGAGCCTGGTGAAGAAATCCATCGAGCGCTTCGGATCTCGCACGGGCAGATTCACGAAAAGCATCCGGGAATTGTTGGCCGTCATAGTGACCTCCCTGCCATCAAATTCGATCCTGACTTACAGACAGGCCGATCACAGTATTGCACAATATTTCCGCTAAATATGGACAAAGGCTTACAAATTCAGATTTATATCGACACAATCAGGAGGGTCGCATGCGGGTCACTGTCACCAGTGTCATCGTCGATGACCAGGAGAAGGCGCTGAAGTTCTACACGGAGAAACTGGGGTTCGTCAAGATGGCGGACATTCCGATGGGGGAGTATCGTTGGCTGACCGTGACGTCGCCCGAGGGGATCGAGGGGGTCGAGGTGTCGCTGGAGCCGACCGGATTCCCGCCCGCAAAGGACTATCAGAAGGCCCTGTACGACGCCGGCATCCCTATCACCGCCTTCATCAGCACCGACATTCAGGACGAGGTCCGACGGCTCAGGGAGCGGGGGGTCGTCTTTCGCGGTGAGCCGGAAAACATGGGACCGATCATCAGCGTCATGTTCGAGGACACCTGCGGCAACCTGGTGCAGCTGGTCCAGACGATCTGAGCCGGAGTCTGGCGCGACGGGCGCGGCGTCACGCCTGCACTCGCGGGCTCACCACTGCTTCCACACCACGACCAGCGTGCGGTTGACCGCCGCCGCTGCCATCATGGCCGCACACAGGACCGGCTGTCCGGCATGGAGCAGTGCGAACGCTGCGAGGTAGAACAGGCCCGACGTCATGACAACGCCAAGGGTGGTGTCCGCACGATAGCCGGCCCTGGGCGCCAGGAACAGCCCCCACACCACGATCACGACCAGCGGCACGCCGAGTCCCAGCGCCAGCTTGAGCCACAGGTTCTGCCCGGTGCGAAAGCCCCAATAGGCGAACGCCAGAAGCATGGCGAGCTCGATCAGGAACGAAACGATCACGTTGGCCCTCTTCAGCGTTTCCATCCGGCGCCTCCGTGCTGAGCTGGCAGCGCGCTGCTGCGCGGCGTCCCCGTGTGCGTGCGCGGCCCGGCGGTCATTCCAGGGTGCGGGCGAGCCCGTCGATCAGTTGTTGGCGCTCCGCGTCGGTCAGGCGCGCGTCCTTGTGCATCAGCCGGTACTGGATCGGCGGCATCTCCCCGCTCGCAAGCACTTCCTCGACCTCGTCGATGTCGACGTCCCCCGGATACCAGTCCGAGAAGTTGAAGTGGTTGCGCGCGCCTCTGACGTCGGCTTCCATCAGCCAGGATGCGGGCGCGAGCCGGGTGTACCACGGCCAGGCGACCTCGTTGCTGTGGCAATCGAAGCAGGCGCGCTGCGCAAGCACGCGCGTGGCGGGCGAATCCCATGCAGGCTCGCGGACCACCGGCGGATTGGAAAGGTTGCGGCCGAACGGCAGGAGCTGGATCAACCCGAAGCCAACAACCCCGAGGATCAGGATGGGCAGGAGCACTTTCTTGAGCATGGCGGGGGATACCTCCTCACATGGTGCTGGATCGTCCCCGATCTGTTGCGAGTATGGCACAAGTATAACGGCATCCCCATCCTCAGAAGTAGGTGCGCTTCCCAAGCGCAGCAGCCGCCTTCACGATGTGGCGCCGAATTCCGCCCGCGCCACACCTAACCCTGGGCGATCTCGTGCGCCTCCTGCACGAGCAGGCTGCCGGCGCGGCCGTCCCGTTGGGTCAGGCCGTACGCGAGGAGGAACGTCGCGTTGTGCAGGACGCCGCGGCGCTTCTCCACCAGGTCCGGCCGGATGATGAGGTTGGCCAGACCGGTCTCGTCCTCCAGCGTGATGAACAGGTGGCCCTTGGCGGTGGGCGGCGCCTGGCGCACGACCACGAGCCCCGCCACCGCCACGCGCTTCCCGGGATCTTGCCGCGCCAGCTCGGCTGCGGTCAGCACGTGTTGTGCGGCCAGCCGCGGGCGCAGCAGCCGCATGGGGTGATCGCCCGGCGACAGGCCCAACAGCTCGTAATCCCACGCGATCGCCTCGCCCTCCGTCAGGGAGGGCAGGTCGGCCGGAACGTCGGGCGCCTCCAGCAGCACTTCCTCCGTGTACTGCAGCCCGCCGAGCGTCCACAGCAATCCGCGGCGATCCTGCGCCAGGCTGTCCAGCGCGCCCGCGCGCACCAGGTCGCCGATCAGGCGCCGCGGCAGCCGGGTGCGCCGGCAGAAGTCCGCCAGCCCCGCGAACGGCTTCGCGCCCCGCGCGGCCAGCAGCCGCGCCCGCCCTGCCTCGCCCAGGCCGGGCAAATAACGCAGGCCCAGCCGCAGCGCGTCACCTTCGATCGTGCATTCATCCAGGCTCGCGTTCACGTCCGGCCGCAGGATCTTCACGCCATGCCGCTGTGCGTCGCCCATCACGACCTCCGGCGCATAGAAGCCCATCGGCTGGTGATTGAGCAGCGCGCAGGTGAACTCAAGAAGATGATAGCGCTTCAGCCACATCGTCTGGTAGGCCACCAGCGCGAACGCGGCCGCGTGCGATTTGCAGAACCCGTACGTCGCAAAGCCCTGGAGTTGGCGGAACACTTCCTCCGCAACGGCCTGATCGACGCCGTTGGCCGCTGCGCCCGCGAGGAAGCGGCCCCGCAGATCCAACATGGCCGCGGCCGACCGGCTGCGGCTCATGGCCCGGCGCAGCAGATCCGCCTCGCCGGGCGAGAAGCCCGCCAACGCCATCGCCACCCGGATCACCTGCTCCTGAAAGATGATCACGCCCAGCGTCTCCGCAAGGATCGGATCCAGCTTCGGATGCGGCGTCGTGACCGGCTCGAGGCCCCGGCGCCGGCGCAGGTAAGGATGCACCATGCCGCCCTGGATGGGCCCGGGGCGGACGATGCTGACCTGGATGATGAGGTCCTCGAACCGGGCCGGCTTCAGCCGGGGCAGCATCTGCGCCTGCGCCCGGCTCTCCACCTGGAACGCGCCGATCGTGTCGCCCTGCGCGAGCATCCGGTAGATGGCCGGATCGTCCAGCGGCAGCGCATCGAGATCCGGCACGGGGCCGCCGCGCGCGGCGATCAGTGCCAGCGTCTCGCTGACTGCATCCAGCGTGCGCAGGCAGAGCAGGTCGATCTTGATCAGCCCGGCGTCCTCCACGCTGTCCTTGTTCCACTGCACCACGACGATGCCGTCCTTCGTCGCGCGTTCCAGCGGGACGACCTCGACCAGCGGCTGTGCGGTGACCAGCATGCCGCCCACGTGCACCGACAGGTGCCGCGGGGTGTCGATCAGCTGGGACGCCAGCTCGATCACGAGCGCGCTCTCCGGCGGCAGGCCATCGGCATCCGGCCGCGACCGCCGGTGCGAGCGACGTGCGACATAGTCGGTGATCGGCAGGCCGCCGTAGGCCGCTGCGCCATCCTGGGCGGCGCCATTCTGGGCGGCGCCATCCTGGGCCGCGCTGTCCTCTGTCGGGGACACCGCGCCGTTGGCCCATGCGCCGATGCGGTCGACATCTTCGGGCGCAAACCCGAGCGCGCGCGCCACATCGCGCACCGCGCTGCGCCACTGGTAGGTAACCACGTTGCACACCATCGCGGTATGCTCCGTCCCGTAGCGCTCGTACAAGTAGGCCACCACCTCATCGCGGCGATCCGACGCAAAGTCGATATCGATGTCGGGCGTCGTGTCATGGCGGTCGCTCAGAAAACGCTCGAACAACAGGTCGTGGCGCAGCGGGTCCACCGGCGTGATGCCCAGCACGTACGCCACCAGTGAGTTCGCGGCCGAGCCGCGGCCCTGGCAGCGAATGTCCTGCTCCCGCGCAAACCGGACGATGTCCCAGACGATCAGGAAGTAGTCGACCAGGCCCGCGGCCTCGATGACGGCCAACTCATGGGCCAGCTGGCGCACGGCGTGGGGGGTGACCGGCTGATACCGGGTCCGCAGGCCCGCGTGGCCGAGCGCATACAGGTAGCTGAAGGGCGTCTCCCCCCGGGGGATGCCCGCGGGGAACTCAGGGGCCTGCCGCGGAAACGCAGGCGTGCGCCGGCCGGAGAAGTCCAGCGAGACGTTGCAGCGCGCCGCGATCTCCTGCGTGGCCGCGATCGCCTCGGGCAGGTCCGCAAACAGCGCGGCCATCTCCGCGGGGCCCTTGAGGTGGAACTCGGTGGAGGCCTGCGCGTTGGCGAGCCCGGGACCGAGCTGCGCGCCCAGCTCGGCCACCGTGCAGTTGAGGCGCGTGGCGCACAGCACGTCGTGCAGCCGGTGCCCCTCCGGCGTGGCGTAGTGCACGTTGTTGGTCGCAACGAGGGGCAGTCCCACCGCGCGGGCGGTGCCGACCAGCTCTGCGTTCAGCCGCGCGTCGTCCGGCAGCCAGTGGCGCTGCAGCTCGACCCAGGTGCGGTCGCGGCCGAAGATGTCGGCCAGCCGGCCGGCCGCGGCCTGTGCAAGGCGCGTCCCATCCTCCGCGGCCAACAGCGCGGCCGCCACTGCGCCCTGGCGGCAGCCGGTGAGGCACAGCAGCCCATCCGCATGGCGCGCGACGTCGTCGATGGCCAGCCGCGGCGCCCCCTTGGCGCCCGCGAGCTGGCCCATGCTGATCAGCCGGCTGAGGTTGCTGTAGCCCGCCTGGTTTTCGGCCAGGAGGAGCAGGTGCGAGCCGTGGGCCAGGGTGAGTTCCGCGCCGATGATGGGATGCAGCCCGGCCGCCCGCGCCGCGCGCCAGAAGGCCACGGCCCCGTACAGCCCGTTGTGGTCCGTCGCGGCCAGGGCCGGCATGCCGAGCGCGACGGCCCGCGCGATCAGCGCCTCGGGCGGCGACGCGCCGTCGAGCAGCGAGTAATGGGTGTGGCAGTGCAGCTCGCAGTACATGACGATTGAAAATTGAAGATTACGTTGGGGGGCGAAGAGGTCAGTCGAAGACGCGGGCGCAATACCACGCGCCGTCGCGCAGATCCCGGTAGAGGGTGCACATGAGCCCGTCCGCGGTCGTCACCTTGACGTACTCGCGGTGGGCGTCGGTCTCGGGCAGCCACCAGGTCGCCCGCACGCGCCAGCGGTTGGCGACCGCGGCCACCTCGTGCCAGCTGTCGTCCCACAGGAACCTCACCGGCGCGCCGTCTGTCCCTTCCACCACCTGCACGCGCGCCCCCTCCGCCCACAACCGCGTCATCGCCGCCCTCTCCGGTCTCTAGCGTCGCATCTTCAATCCCCGAACTCCCGCCAGCTCCCTCGCCGCTCGGGCAATGGGTTTCCCTGGTCGACCAGGGCCGCCATCCGAAAGGTCTCTGGCCCGAAGCGCGCGGCCAACTGCGCCAGCGTCGCGGCCAACGTTGCACGGGGCGAAGTGATGTCGAGCAGCGACAGCTGTTGTACGGGCGCATCCGTGATGTCCCCCAGCGTAAGCGTCATGTCCGCTGCGCCCTCCCCGCGCCAGGCAATGCGGTCCACCACCGCCTCCAGCGCCAGGTGCACCGTGCGCGTCGCCGCGGTGGGCAGCGGAAAGACGTGGCTGGCCGTCACGAGGCGGCCGTCGCCGCGCGTGGCGGCCAACGCCAGGCGGCCGGCCGCCTGCAGGCGGCTGTGCAGCGGGTGCAGCAGTGCGTCGGCCTCGCGGCGCAGGGCCGCAAGGAGGATCTCGCGATCCACCAGCACCCCATCGAATTCGAGATGCGCCGATGCCTGGGGCATCTCGCCGGGCAGGGTGACGGGGCGGTTATCGCGTCCCTGCACCCAACGCTGCGCGGTCCGGCCGGGGGGTCCGAAGCGGGCCAACACACCGGCGGGGGGCAGACACGCGTATTGGCCGAGCGTACGGATCCCCAGGTGTGCCAGGTGCAGCAGCACGTCCCGCTCCAGGGGCAACAGCCCGACCGGCTGAGGCGTGAGAAAGGCCCGCTGCGTGACCGTGGTCATGACCAGGGCGATGTTCTCGCCCGCCACCTCGCCCGCCACCGCGGCGCAGAACTTGGTGGGCGCCAGCCCGACCGACGGCGTCATGCCCAGCGCGCGCACCTCTCCGCCCAGCGCCTGGCACCAGGAGAGCATGTCGCCGCCGATGCCCTCCGTGTCCAGGTACGCGCTGCCCAGCCCGGCCGGCTGCCAGCGGCCCGCGTAGCGCGCCACGCGCCCCATCAATTCCGCCTGGGTTTCCAGGATCGGGTAGCGGTCGGCCGGCCGCAACACGATCGCAGGCACGCGCGCCACCGCCTGGTGCTCCGTCTGGCCGGGCGCGATGCCGGCCCGAGCCGCCAGCGCATCGACCGCGATCACGTGACCCTGGTCATCCAGCAGCGCCAGTGGCCTCCCGGCCAGGGATGAATCCGCGCGCTGCGCCAGCGTGGCGCCGAATTCGACTGCGTTCAGGTAAGCGATGAACCGCGCTGCGTTCATAGGCCGTCGCCCCGCACCGTCCCGTTGAAGACGATGCGCACAGCCACCTGCACGCCGGCCGTGCCCAGGCGGTTCTTCACGATCTCGACCCGGCTTTCGTAGCCCCGGACGTCCGCATCGCGCGTGATCCAGCGTTCCCGGGTGATGGCGATGCGGACGGCTGCCGCATGCGCCAGCGCGGGCGCCGGCTCCGCGGGCTCGCTCAGAAAGACCGCCGCGGTCGCCGTGCCGAACAGGGCCTGAGGCAGCCGGGCGAACATAGCGTCCTCCTCTGCGGCAGCCGTTCGCACCCGGTTGGCATTGCTCCCAAAACGATCGAAGACCAGC
>CAZMIS010000137.1:0-9790 GCA_964566325.1 uncultured Anaerolineales bacterium | reverse complement strand
TTGACCAGCGCCACATAGCCGGCCGGCAGCCAGTAGTTCTGCCCCTTGAACTGGTTCGCAATGTCCCCTGTCGCCTGGTTGTTGATGGGCAGAGCGTTGGCCAGCGCATTCACGACGATCGTGGCGACGATTCCCACCCAAACTGCGATCTGCCTGATTGTGTCGCGATCCATAGCGTACCTCCCGTTGAACCGATGAGCGCAGGATGACTACTTGTCGAGCGGAAGTCCCGCCTGTTGCCAGGCGACGATGCCGCCCGCCATGTTGTGGACGTTTGAAAACCCTTGCTGGCGCAGGTAGCTGGTCGCCTGGCCGCTGCGATTGCCCGAACGACAGGTCACGATGACGGTCTTGTCCTTCGGGATCTCATTGAGCCGCGCCGGGACCTGCCCGAGCGGGATGAGCTTCGCGCCGGCGATGTATCCGGCGCTGTACTCGTTCGGCTCCCGGACGTCGATGAGGACCACGTCGGGGTTGTCCTGCAGGGCCCTGGTGGTCTTGACATCTACCGTGTTTGGCAGACTTTTAGGGTCGATCGTGGCCTTGGTCGCGGTGTCGGCCGCCGGCTGGCACCCCACCAACAGGACAACGACTAGGAGCAGCGCTACGACCAGCACAACTTCTACTTTCACTCAGTCTCTCCTGAATTCCGGATGGTTCTCTGCGAACAGTTGGATTCGCTGGCTGTGACTTGCAGTGCTAGCCCGGGCGGATGTCGGTGATCTGGCCGAAGCCGTTGATCGTCAACATCCATTGGCCCCCTTGGGCCAGCTGCAGGTATTCGTTCATGTTGCGCGTCGAGTAGGTGTATTCGCGATCGTTGGCGCGAAAGACGACGTAGTAATCTTCGGACTGCCCTCCCGCCCGCTGGTTCTCGGCCAGGGTCGCAGCCGGCCAGCGCGGGTTCAGGTCGCGGCCCTCGAGGATGAGCGGCGGAGCCATCACCCAGGCCAGCGTGCGATACTGGCAGTAGTCCGCGTAGACCTGGTACTGGCAATCCTGCTTGACCTGGCCCAGTCCGGTGCCTGTATCGACCACGTAGGGAGTGCCGCAGATCTCCTGGCTGCCAGGAACCGGCTGATCGACCGTCTGGTACACCTGCTTCTGGCAACTGACGACCTCGACGCCGGCCGGAAGTTGGTCGAGCCACCCTTCGCGCGTCACCGGGACGAGCGCCTGAATTGCGATGGAGCGGCGCCAGCCGTAATCCGCGATCTGGCCCGCGACATCGCTGGAACGCCGGCCGATCATGAAGAAAACGCCGATGAGAATGACGGCCGCCAGCAGGATGAGGGGCAGCACGCCGAGCCCGCCGGGCTGGCCTGCCGGAGCGGCCGGCATGGCGGGCGGCGCGGGCGCCGGGACGGCCTTTCCCAGGGGCGCGCCGCAGGTGATGCACTTCAGCGCCGTGCCCTTGTTCTCCGTGCCGCACGTGGGGCATCTCTGCGGCGGCGCGGGCCGATCGCGTAGTCCACCGAGCACACCCGCCACTTCGCGAGCGGTTCCCTCTGCCAGGGGGGCGCCACATTGCTTGCAGGCCTTCGCGGTCGACACGTTGCGCGTGCCGCAATAGCCACAGTAGATGTCGGGACCGGCAGCCGCCGCCTCGATGACGGCTGCCTCCGTGATGATGACCTCCTCGGCGGCTTGCTCGAACTTAACGTCGGGCGGCATTGCCGCGCCGCATTGTTTGCACTTGGGCGCGGTCCCCGGGTTGCGCGTGCTGCAACTGGGGCATGTCCACTCCAGTTCGACGTATCCGAGATCCTTCTCTGCCATGCCGATCCTCCCGCGTTCGGGTCGCCGAAGATCGTGGATTCGCAGTCCCTGCAGGTGTTACGCAACCCACCGCGCAGAGTATAGCCGATTCCGCGCGTCAGAACAACACTGCATGGGCCTCTGCGCTACAGCAGCCTTTGGTGAGTGGCGTCCTTCAGCGCGGCCAGGCGCCGGAAGGAGAACGGATTGTCCGTATCGCTCAGCCGGCCGGCGACGAGGTCCGCAAGCTGCCGGCCGCCGCCTGGCGCGGCCATGACGCCATGCCCTCCGTAGCCGCAGTTGAAGAAGAGCCCTCCGAACCCATCGTGCGCGCCGATGATCGGGCGATCGTCCGGCGTGAGCGTGTACTGGCCTGCGCCCAGATGCACCTGGCTCGACTTCAGCGATCCCGCCACGTCCTCCCAGAACCTGCACAGCCGAGAGACACCCTCCAGCACCTCGAAGGGGAAGTTCGGATTCGGCCGGACGTGATCCGCGGGCTCCTGGGGCTGCTCGTGCGTCTGAGCCCAGGCGAGCGCCGCGCCGCCGCTCTCGGGGCGCCAGTGTGCGCCTGAATCCTGGTCGATCGTCATCGGTGCATCCCTGGGGATGAGCCCATGGCCGCCGATGGTGACCCGGTGCCGCCTGAGATTGGTCAGGGGCAGGTCGATGTCCAGCAGGCCTGCAAGCCGCCGCGAATACGGCCCGGCGGCCAGCACGACTGTTCCGGCATCCACAGGACCAGCGTCCGTATCGACGCCGGTCACCCGCGCACCGGAGCGCCGAAAGCCCGTGACCGTGACGCCTGCAGCAACGACGGCATGCGAGGCGGACGCAAAGCCGAACGCAGCCTCGTTCGCCGAGAGCCAGCCATCGCGCGCCCGGTACGTCGCCGCGGTGATCTCGCCGGTGACGAAGGGGAAGCGACGGCGCACCTCGTCCGGTGCGAGGTACTCGACGTCGGCGAGACCCAACGCGTGCTGGTCTGCCACCCGGCGTGCGAAGCGCTCGGGCCCGTCCTCCGTCGTGGTCAGGAAGAGGTAGCCCTGCTGTTTGAGGCCGATATCGTAGTCCGGCAGGCCGGTCTCTTCGGCGAAACGCTCGTAGAAAGCGATCGATTCGCGCATCATGGCGACGTTCTCGGGCTCGACGAACTGGGCGCGAAACGCTTCCATCGATTGTGCGGTGGCCAGGCCGGCGAGGGTTGGCAGTCGCTCGATGAGGAGCGGGCGCAGCCCGGCGCGGCTCAGGAAGTAGGCCGACGCGCACCCGATGATGCCGCCGCCCACGACGATGACGTCTGCCGTGCGGGGAAGGTGGGTCATGAGCTTGCTCCGATGACTGCGCCCGGCGCCGGTGCAGCATCCGACCCGTCATGGCGCGCGTCGACCTGCAGATCCGTGGCGTACGCGAAGAGCGCCGGCGCGCCGCCGGTGTGCCAGAAGAGGAGGCGCGGGGGTCGTGCTCCAGCCGACAGGATTTCAGGCGTGTTGCGCAGGATGCTCAGCAGGCCGCCGAAGGCCCGACCGGTGTAGACGGGATCGAGGAGGATGCCCTCCACGGTGGCCAGAGTGCGAATTGCTTCGCGCTCCAGGTCGCCCATGACGCCGTAGCCTCCGCCCAGGTAGCGATCGTCCACCACCACGTCGGACGGCGCGAAGTCGTGCGGATGACCGATGCGCCGGGCAGTGTCACTCGCCAGGGCAGCCACGCCGGCCGCGAGACGGTCCTGCGGCTCGTCGATGCTGATGCCCACGATGCGGAGATCTACGCCCATTGCCCATGCACCCGCGACCAGTCCTGCCTGGGTGCCGCCAGAGCTGGACGCGAAGACAACTGCATCGAACGGGGTAGCGTTCTCCTGCATCTGACCTGCGAGCTCCGCCAGCGCGGACGCATAGCCGGACGCACCCACCGGGTCTGAGCCGCCATAAGTGACGAAGTAGGGACGCCGTCCGGCCCCGCTCAGCTCGACCTCCAGGTCACGCAGGAGCGCGATCCGGTTCTCGCGGGTCGTCCAGTGAATCGTGGCGCCCAGCAGGTGATCCAGCAGGAGGTTGCCGTTCGGAGTCTCGGGCGGGGCGCCGCTGAGCACGAGATGGCAGCCGAGGCCGGCCTGCGCCGCTGCGGCCGCGGTCTGCCGGCAGTGATTGCTTTGGGCGGCCCCCGTGGTGATCAGGGTGTCGCAGCCGCGCGCGAGCGCGTCGCCGACGAGATATTCGAGCTTCCGGGTCTTGTTGCCCCCCAGGGCCAGCCCTGTCTGGTCGTCGCGTTTGATCCAGATTTCGGCATCGATGGCCTGGTCGTGCAGCCAGGCGTTCAGGCGGGGCAAGGGGTGCAGCGGCGTCGGCAGGAACGCGAGCCGGCGGCGGGGCAGATGGTCAAACATGACGTGTTCTCTCTCGGATGATTGTGCTCCACCGGCCAAAAAGCGTAGGCCACGCAAGCTGCGTGACCTACAAGGCGATGGCTTACGGTCTGGCGGCTCATGCCGCCATCCCGACGCTGGTTTGCGGACAGACGGCTGGCGCCGCCTGTCCGGCGATGGCTTACGGTCTGGCGGCTCATGCCGCCAGACCGACGCTGGTTTGCGGACAGACGGCTCATGCCGCCGGTCCGTGACCTCTAAGATATTACTGGCCGCGATCGATCACGCGGACCCGAACGGGTGCGTATGCCGGCGACACTGTCCAGGTCCGGTCGACGTTGAGGGCATCGGCATCCGGGTTGCGGGGCGAGACGGCCGTTCCGAAGACCGGCGTCCACTCCAGCTCAGCGCTTTGCTCGACGACAGCCGCGCTCGCGGCTGCAGCTGCTCCGCCCTGGAACACCAGGCGCCCCTCGACCGCCGGGCTGACCGGCCCGCTCTGTGCCTTCATGTATGCGATGACCGCGTCGCGCACGTAGTACTGCGTGTCGTACACGATCTGGTCCAGCGGCCACAGCGTCTTGCCCTGGTCGTTGTAGTTGCACGATCCCGCGGCCAGGTAGTTCACCGTGGAGACGGTGTAGAACTTGGCCGCGTCAGTGAAGTCCACCGGCGTGCCATTCACCGTCAGCGAAACCGCGTTGTTGCCGTCAGGCAGCGCTGGGCTCGTGTCCTTGAAGGTGATCTGCACGCCCTTGTTCGAGGTCAGGAAGCAGGTCGTGTAGTACGAGTACCCGCCGAAGCCCGGGACATACTTGTAGTAGTAGTAGTTCCGGTAGTCGCGCTCGAGGATCGCCTTCAGCTGCGGGCCGTTGAGTTTGAGCACGAGCAACGAGTTCTCGTACGGCATCAGGGTGAACATGTCGTTCACGGTCAGGGTCGTCGGACTCGCCACGGTGGCGGCGTCCGCAACCTTCCGGTTGCTCATTGCGCCCGACAGGTGGAAGTCGACCGTGACGCCGTTGCGGGCGAGCTCGTACACTGCAGCGTCGGCCTGCATGTTGGCGCCGTTGGTCTCCTCGGTGTACGCCTTCAGCGCATCGATCGGGACGGTCGTCTGGCCGATCACCGTCTGCGTATACGCGTTCAATGCGGTCACGTAAGGATCGACGATCGCCTTGATCTCCGCATCCTCAGGCGTGCTCATCACGACCGCCTGGTAGCGCCCCGCACGGGATACGACCTGCCACTGGCCGGCAGGGCCGGGCAGCATGCCTAGCACGACCTGGCCCAGATAGCTGTTGTAGCGGTACGCCTGTGTGACCAGCACCGGCGTGCCGTCTGGCGCGCCGACGATAGCCGGCAGGTACTGGTAGTCGCCCGAAGCGTCGGTCTTCCTGGTCGGGTCGGTGTGGCTGTGGCCACCGACGATCACATCGATGCCCGTCGTCATCGCGGCCAGGTTCGTGTCGACCTTCGTGTCGACCTCGACGCTCTTTGGATTGGCCGTGAAGCCGATGTGCGTCAGCGCCAGCACTGCGTCGTTCTGAGCCTGGAGCGTAGGCGCCAGCTTCTGTGCCGCCGCGATCGGATCGGTGAAGGTGAGCCCGACGATATTGGAGGGCAGCTCGTAGTTCGGGATGCGGTGGTTGCCGATGCCCAGGATCGCCAGCTTGATCGATTTGTTGAAGGACGGCGCGGGCAGCGTGACCACCGTGTACGGCTTCACGGGCACCTGTGCGATGCCGTACTCGCCCGTGTCCTCAAGGTTGGCCTGGAGAACCGGCATGTTGAACTGCTTCAGGACGCTGACGAACACCTGGTTGCCGAAGTTGAACTCGTGGTTGCCCAGGGTGTAGGCCTGGTATTTCAGGGCGTTCATGACGGCGGCCATCGGGTGCAGGCTGTTCAGCTCAGCGGGCAGCGGCGTGCCGTCCGCACCCTTGCCGGTCGGCGCGGTCTTGTAGTAGTACATCATCGCGTCGCCCTGGATCTGGTCGCCGGTGTTGACCAGGACCGTGCGCGCCGGGTTGTGCGCCTGCTCCTGCTTGATGAGGGTGGCCAACTGGGTGTAGCCCACGTAGCGGCTCTTGTACAGGTTGCCGTGCGAGTCGTTGTTGTGGAGGATGGTGACCGGGACGACCGGTCCGCCCTTTTCGGTCCCGTTGCGGCGAATGCGGCCGTCCAGGCGCCCGTTGTAGGGGTTGTCCATCGTGTAGGTCTTGGCGACCCAGCGCTCGACGCCGTCAAGCATGTCGCCCCAGTAGGTATTGCCCTTGAAGTACTTGAAGCCGATGAACCCATCCTGACCCGCGGGCGCCAGGAACTCGTTCGTGGCGACCTTGTAGGTCTTGTTCGGGTCGAGGGCCTCCCAGTGTTTGGTCTCCTTGTTCAGCACCTGGGCGCGGTACGCACCCCACGCCCACGGCTGCGGGCCTGGCTTGCTGTCCGTGTAGTTGTAGAAAATGTAACGGATACCGGCCACCTGGATCGCACCCTTGAACAGAGTGGCGCTCTGGTTGAGGATGTCCAGGATCTCGGCGCCCGTCATCGTGCCTACCACGGTCTGGTTGCCGAAGGGCAGCACGTTGAAGAGCAGGCCGTGCGTCAGGGTGAACGGTGCGGCCCCGCCCGTGAGGATGTCGTTGCGCAGGCCACCCGCGTTGTTGAACACCATGTCGACATCGTTCTCGGCCGTCGCGTCAGTGTTCAGGTCGTTGTAGATGGCGTCGTTGACGAACTTGCCCATCGTCGAGTCGCCGTTGTAATTGCGGACCAGGTCGACGTTGGTGTAGCCGACGACGCGGTTGATCTCGCCCTGGTACCACGCATCGTTGACCCACTCGTTGAGCTTTGCCTTGACCGCAGCATCTTCCTCGCCAGTGGGGCTGACGGTCAGTCGCTGCCATGAGACGGTGACTGCGCCCGTGGCCTTGTCGATCGCCAGGTCTGCGCGGCCGACCTTGCGGCCGGCGTAATGCGCCTGGACCACTGCGACGCCTTCGACCATGGTCGCGGCGCTGAGGTCGGTGTGACTGTGGCCGCCGATGATCAGTGCGGGTTTCTTGCCTTCCTTGGCCAGGTTCTTGGCCAGCGTCTGATCACCGTAGACGCTGAAGCCGTAACCGTAGCCGCCGTCCGTGTAGCCGAGGTGCGACATGACGATGACGGCATCGACGCCTGCGGCCTTCATCGCGTCCCAATAGTGGGAGATGGAGACCGTGGCGTCCTTGAAGCACAACCCCTCGGTTGCGGAGGCGATCGTAATGTAGGGTGTCTCAGGGCTCGTGACACCGATAAGACCGATCTTGGCCGTATTCGCGCCGGAGCCCACGGTGATGGCGGTCCACGGCTGCGCAAAGTCAGGCGCGGTCCAGCCTGCGGTGGCGCAGTTGCCCGTGTCGTTCTTGACGATATTTGCGGTCACGAAGGGGTACGTGGCCTCGCCGATGCGATCCTTCAGTGCCTGCTGGCCCCAGTCGAATTCATGGTTGCCGAACGTGCCGGCCTTGTATCCCAGGAAGTTGAAAAGATCGACCGTGGGCTTGCCCTTGAACAGGTTCGAGATGAGCGAACCTTGCATGAAGTCGCCCATATCGAGCAGCGCCACATTGTCCGCGCCGATCGAGGCGCGCGTGTCATTGATGACTTTCGCCATCCGGGCGATGCCCGGGTTGCTGCCGGCCGGCTCGAGGTTGCCATGAAAGTCGTTGGTGTGCAGGATGGTGACCGTCACCGCGTCCGTCGCACCTGCCGGCCGGGCTGCCGGCGCAGCAAATGCGGCGCCGACGGACGAGAGCAGCATCACCAACATGAGCGTGATGCTGACTGACCGATACAATCTACCGCTTCTTCGGGACATTTTCAGCCTCCTCTGAGTAAGAAACGAATCCCTGCAGTGTGGGGACGACCCGTGGTCGCCCTGACGACGATTGAATCGGGACGCACCGGACCTACACGATGCGTCGGGCCTCGAGATAGAAGCGCTTCTCCCTGGCCTCGCCCATGGAGAAAGTCTTGCGAGGCAATGCACCGTCCACGATAACGGTCTTGAAGAAACTCGACTTGTCGATCGCTGGCAGGTAGAAGCCGAGGTTCCCCGCCTGCGTGCCCAGCCGCTCGGTCACGTCCAGGCCGTGCACATAATCGATCTTGGCGTACCCGCCTTCCTTGCCCCACGCATCGAGGAAGGTCTGCAGGGTGCCAACCGGCAAGTTGGAGGGCGGAGCGGTCACATAGAGGACGTGGCAGCCGTCCGGCGTCAGTACGCCGATCGCGTGCTCATCGTCTCGCTGCGCCTGTGCGTCCACGAGCGAGACCATCATGTCGGGGGTGGCGACTGGAAGGAGGTGGAACCGGTCGGGATAGGTGCGGTCCACTGCGTCAGCCAGACCTTCCCTGACGTCAAACAAGACCCTGAAGATCGGTTCAAACTCCAGTCCACGGTCGTGGATGTTCTCGATTTCTACGAGCGCGTAGCGCGCGGGATGATCCATCCCGACCTCGCTCTTGATACTCTCCCAGATCGCCTTGGCCGTTGCCAGCGAGTGATTCCCGTCGCCCATTGCGAAGACGAGCGGGGCCGTGCCCTGCGTCAACCCGTATTTCTGCGTGAACACCTCCGGATCACCGAGTCGAGCCAGGGCAGCCATGAGCCTGCCCTCCGATGCCGGGTCGACCGCATATCCCCTCAGATGACCGCTTCCCAGCATCAAGTCGAAATCGTACAAGGGGGTGTCACTGGCTTGCTGCGCGACGAGCGGCTCGATCACGGTCCCTTCGGGGTCGTCGATCAGCACCAGGATGTGGGGTAGCTCGAGCGGAGCGCCGGACCGGATGCGGACCCGCGGCGGGATGCGTTCGAGGATGGTGCCTTCCGTCGCGCGAATGAGGCTGGTAGAGCCCTTCGTATAGTCGTATTGCTCCAGATCGAGCGCCAGCATGAGACCATGCCGGGTTCTGCCGCCTGCCGTGCGTTCCACCAGCACCACACCGCGGAACTCCTCGAAGAGACCGCGGCTCAGGTACTCATGCATCGTGTCCTTGATAGACCGGACGCGGGTCTCTTCCTCGGGTGTTTCGAGGTAAACCTCAGGCAGGGTGATGTGGAAGGTGGACGGGGCCATCCCGACGATACGGGCGACTTCCGCCCAGTACTCTGGTTCGGAGGTGAACTGGTCGCAGGCGATGACCGACCACTTATGCAGGTCGATGCCCGGTACGGGCAGTAGAATTGTGGGAACCTGGACGCCGCTGGTCATGTGATGAGCCTCTGAAGAAACGCATGTGACGCAGGTGTCGCAGCAGGGGGAGGCGAATCCTCCCCCCGGATCGCGATTGGCGTATCTGTCAGATCGACCCCACCTGCACCACCTGTTGTCAGTACCTAGCTGCAGGGTTCACGGCTGACGCCGATGAGGATGTCGGCGACCTCGTCGCCGATACGTCCCGTTGCCTCTTTGGTGCCTGCTCCGATGTGCGGGGAGCCGATCACCTGCGGCAACTCGAACAGCTTCCGGTCGGTCAACGGCTCGTTCTCGAAGACGTCTAGCGCTGCACCTGCGACCTGGCCGGTCGTGATTGCGTCGTAGAGGGCTGATTCATCGATGACGCCGCCGCGGGCGCAGTCGACGATCCGGACGCCCTTCTTCATCCTGGCGAACA
>CAZMIS010000136.1:0-9804 GCA_964566325.1 uncultured Anaerolineales bacterium | reverse complement strand
CCAGGGCCGACATGGCGGGCGTGTCGTCGATGAACAGCATGGTGCCCGACAGCTCGCCGGCTGCGGCCATGATGACGTCCCACTCGTGATCCTCGATCTCGCCCCGGCGCAGCCGCTGCTGGTCGATGCCGGTCTCGGTGGACAGAAGGCGCAGGACCAGCTGCTCCGCGCTCATCTCGAGGCTGAAATACGCGACGACCTTGCGGAAGCGCCGCGCCGCGTTGAGCGCGAAGTTGAGCGACAGCGATGTCTTGCCGACGGCGGGTCGTGCTGCGAGGATGATGAGATCGGACTTCTGAAAGCCGCCCAGCAGCCGGTCGAGGTACGTGAAGCCGCTCGGCACGCCCAGGATCTGGCCCTGGTGACGATGCAGGTAGTCCACACGGTCGACGACCTCGTGCATCACCTGCCGCACCGGCACCAGGTCGCGACGGACGCGCCGCTCGGCCACGCCGAAGATGATCTGCTCAGCCCGATCGACAACCTCATCGACCTCCTGCGCCTCTTCATAGGCGAGGGAGGCGATCTGTCCCGCCGCGTCGATCAACCGGCGCAGGGTGGCGGTGCGCTCAACGATGTGGCCGTAATGCTCCGCGTAGGCTGCGGACGGCACGTTGTTGATCAGTTGTGTGATGTAGGAGGCGCCGCCCACCTCCTGGAGCAGATTCCGGCGCTCCAGCTCGTCGCAAAGAGTGACGAAGTCGGCCGGCTCACGGCGCTCGTGCAGATCCAGGATGGCGCGATAGATCCATCCGTTGCGCTCCCGGTAGAAATCCTCTGCCTCCAGGAAGGAGGCAACCTTGAGCACCCCATCCGGATCGATGAGGAGCGACCCGAGGACCGCCTCTTCGGCCTCGGAATTGGCAGGGACTGTCTTGTCTGGCGTTTCCACAGGCGAGCAGCTCGTTTCAGATGGAGAAGCCGGCTTCGGAGCCGGCTTCCATGCGGGTCAGTTGGCCATTCCGTCGCTCGACGGGATTTCGATCGCATCACGTTCAGGCTGCGCCCTGTGCCGGGCGAAGGGGGCCGCGCGGCAGCCGCATCTGGCCTGCAAAGAACGGTCGGTCAATCCAGGCCGCTGAGATCAAGCCCTTCGAGAAACTCCCTGAAAGCCTCCGGCGGCGCTGCCGTGTCCGCGACCTCCGGTGCAGACGCCGGGGCGCTCCCCTCCAGATCGTCCTCGGGCGTAATACCGGCCTGGTCCATCACCGTGTCGGCCACGAGCACCGGCACCCGGGCCCGCACCGCCAGGGCGATCGCATCGCTGGGTCGCGAGTCGATCTGCAGGCGCTGGCCGTTGACCTGAAGGCTGATTTCCGCGTAGAAGGTGTCATTGCGCAGGTCGGTGATGGCAACCCGCACGATCTCGGCGTCCAGTTTCTCGATCATCGCCTTGAGCAGGTCGTGCGTCAGCGGCCGTGCCACCTCCACGCCCTGCAGCTCGATCGTGATGGCGTCCGCCTCGAACGGGCCGATCCAGATAGGCAGGAAGCGCGTCGAACCGGTCTCCTTGAGCACCACGATGCGGTGCTGGGACATCAGGCTCACGCGCACGCTGTCGATTGTCACTTCAACCATGTCGACCCTCCGAATGTTGCCGGCAGGCGGGCGGCCCGCACGCCGGGCCACCCGGACCCGGCGCACATGTGCAGCCTCTCTGGCAACACGATTATACCATAGGGCCGCGCAGCAATACAACGGTTGTAGCCGCGTTCGCGCCGGCTCAAGGCGAGCTCGATGATGTGTCATTCTGACCCGCGCAGCGGCGAAGAATCTCGGGGACTATGAGGGCGTCACCCTTCGTAGCGCGCGAGCTGGACCTGGAGCCACGCCGCGTCCTCGGGCACGCCGTAGCCCTCCACCGCCAGGGCCCGCGCCAGGTCACGACGCAGTGCTCCGTCGAGGCGCCCCTGCCACGTGCGCGAGGGAATGAACAACAGGTCATATTCGGGCATGGCGGCGGGCGCATCGGGCGGTCGGGGCGCCCTTGCGCCGGTGACGAGCGCACCGTGGCGCCGGTAGAACGCCTGGCGGCGCGTGCGGACGGCCCGTTCCGCGTCGGGCAATCCCTGCTCCAGCGCCTCAGCCTCGAGCATGACCCCCCGGCGGCCCGCGGCGGCCTCGGGCGCGTCAGCGCCGTCGATCACATCGAGCACCCCGGTCAGGATGGCTGAGCCCCAGCCCTGCCCGCGCAGGTCCGCACGCACGGCGAAGTACCGGATGTACCACACACGGACGCCGGACAGATACTCGACCACGATGAAGCCCGCGGGGTCGCCCTCCTGCAGTGCGGCCAGGGCCCACCTCGTCTCCCTGCGCTCCTCTGCGAGCCCCCGGAGCAGCGCAGGCGGCCACTCCCAGGGGGCTGCCAGCGCCTCCTCGTAGATGGCGATCACGCGATCGAGCTGCGCCTCGGTGAGCGCAGAAAACGGCGCCAGCACGGTCAGTCGCCGAAGACGATCGTGCGCCGCAGCACGCCGGCCCGCTCGGACGTCGCCTGCAGTTCCACCGTCGCGCCGGCCGGCCCGCGCACCACCCACTCGGCCCTGGCCCGGTTGTCCGTGGGCGACGCACCGTTGTAGGCGACTTCGAGCTTGTTCGAGCGGCCCTGCAGCTGCCCCACATCCTGCCTGGGCTTGCCGCCCGCCAGCGCAACGCCGTCGCCCGGTGCCAGCTCCAGCCGGACCGGCTGCACGGCCTTCATGCGCAGGGCCTGGGCTGAGACATGGGTGGGCAGGAAACCGAGGTTTTCCACCACGGCCACCACGTGCCACGCATCCTCCCCGAGCGGCGACACCGTCACGGTGCGCCATGCCAGCCGCGGGGCCAGCGACGCGAAGACGAGCGCGAAATCTGCCTGCGGCGCGATCTCGGCCTCGAGCAGCGCGTGGGGTGGGTTACGCCACGAGTACAGGGTGTGCCAGCCGCCCACCTCGACCTTGCCGAGCTGCGGATGGTCGAACTCGCGCCAGGGCGCCAGCGCATCGGGTGCATGTTCGTTGACGAAGTCGAGGATCTTGTAGTCGTCCGTGACGGGATGCTTGCGGAACCAATCCATGAACTGCTTGTCTTTGCTCTTCTCCTCCACTCCCGCCGCGGTGGCAAGATCCCACAACTCGATGGTGATGGCGAAGACGCCCTTGTGGTCGAAGAGCCAATCGTCGAACACGCCGGTGATGACTTCCTTGGGATGGTATCGGAAATGGTGATACACCGAGACCGCGGGATAGCCGGTCAGCTCCGTGCCGCGCTCGGTGATGGCCTCGTACACCCACTTGTCGTCCGTGTCCATCTCGTCGTCGGGCCTGCCGCCGTAGGGCCTCAGGATCGCCCGGCTGTAGGTGTGGTAGGTGATCGCGCCGAAGATGTTGTTGTGGCTGGCCATGAACTCGAGCACCGCGCGGATCTCCGGCTCCGACCCGGGGAAGTCTCCGGCGCCGCGCTGCACGCCTTCCGGTCGCCATGCGCCCGGGAAGTTGCGGTTGAAGTCAAGGCCCTGAAGCGCAGGCGCGAGGGTGATGGTGTGTCCGTCGTAGTTCTCGATCCGGCCCTCGGGGAAGATGCGGTAGTAGACGCCCCCCTCCTCGCCGGGTTGTCGCTTCACCATGAGGCGTTCATCGCGCTCGGAAACCTTCCAGTCACCCGCGGGATCGACCATGCGCATCTGCAGGATGCGGCCGTCCCCATCGACGTCCTCCGCGTAGAGCCCGTCGCGTCTGTCCTCGAACGGGTAGGGCCGCGTCCCGGAACGGACGAACTTCGGCGGCACCGCGAGCGCGAGCTCCGCGCCGTCGGGGTTCAGCCGGGGCACCACGTAGATCGCCTGCTCGTCCAGGATGCGCGTGATCTGCGGATCCTGCCCGTAGCCCCGGACCATCCTCTGGATGAAGTAGAGCGCGGCCATCGATGCGGTCAGCTCGGTCGCATGGATGTTAGCGTCGATCCAGAACGCCGGCTTCTCCGTATCCGGGCCGGTCTCCCGATGGGTGAGCACCACCAGCGGGATGTCGCGGCCTTCGTAGGACTTGCCCAACGTGCCGAGTGCTACGATGCCCGGGTGCTCGGCGGCAAACGTCGCCAGGGCCTCAGTGAGCTGAGCGTAATTGAGATAGGTGTCGAAGTTGAGATCCACGATGACTCCCCTTGTAGATAGGTGTTCGTCGGCCCGCCGCGTCGCAGCGTCAGGCCGGCGGTTTGACCGCGCGTGTGGCATAGAAGGCGGGCATGTAGCGCGACGGCACGTCACCGCTCTCGGCCGAGAAGCGATCCTCATAGAACGCGGTAATGATGAAGCCCGCGTCGCACTGGCCGCCGATCTGATCCTCCAGGGTGTGGCTGTGCTCGAGGGCGCGGCCCTCCTCCATCGCGCGGCGCAACTGCGCCGGGGGCAGATTCGCCAGGTCGCTGTACGGCAGCCCGTGAGTCACGATCAGTTCGCCGCGCAGGTCGATCGCCTCGAGGTCGAAGATGTACACGTCCGGGTTCATGAAGCCTGCCAGGAGCACGCCTCCGGGCCGCAGGACGCGATACGCCTCGGCGTAGACCGGCCGCACCGCGGGCGCGAAGACGTTGGAGATGGGGTGAAACACCAGGTCGAACGAGCCGTCCGCGAAGGGCGACAGGTCCGCCATATCGCCCTCGACCGCGCGGATGTGCAGCCTCTCGCGCGCTGCGACGAGCAGGTCCTGCCGCAGCTGCGCGGGCGAGTTGTCGAGGATCGTCACGCGCGCGCCGGCCGCGGCGAAGATCGGGCCCTGCTGTCCGCCGCCGCAGGCCAGCCCCAGCACATCTTTGCCCGCCAGGGGCGGAAACCACGCGGCCGGCACCGGCTTTACCGCGGTGAGCACCACGGACCAGTCCCCACCGCGCGCCCGTGCGATCACGTCAGGACCGACGGGTCGCGTCCACTCGTTGCCCAGTGCGACCTGGCGGTCCCAGGCCTGGCGATTATACGATCGTACGTCCAATGGATAGCCTCTCTGCTGAGTTGCGGCGCGGCACGGATGGCTTGCCTGCCCGGCGCGCCGGACAAGGCAGGGGGGATTATAGCGCGAATTCCAGCAGGACAAACAAAAAGGGGAAGGTCGGGCTTCTCAGCCTTCCCTTCCCCCGATCTTCCGGCAACGTTGGCTCAGTCGAGCGCGCGGCGGACCGCATTCTTCGCATCGTCGACCGCGTCCTTGACGTGATCGACCGCCCGGTCGACGTGGCGCTCTGCCGCAGCCTGGTCGACTTCGTGATCGACCTTGTTGACGAACTCGTTCCACTTCGACTCGGCCTCGTCGCGGGTGTAGCCGTAGCGGGCCTGCAGCCGGCCGACCATGGCCTCGCTGTTGCCCTCGACCTCAAGCAGATCGTCGTCGGTCAGCTTGCCGAACGTAGCCTTGACGTTGCCCTTGAGTTCCTTCCACTTCCCCTTCAATACGTCCTCATTCATTACAACACTCTCCTCAAGTAGATTGTCTCGTGTTCTCCTCGATTGCTGGCTTCAGTATAGGGGATGCCGGGGCCGCCGTCTATCGGTCAAGTGCGGATGATCGTGTGGGATGTGTCCTACAAGGCCGCTTCTTCCACAGGTGCATCGAGTCGCTCGCGCTCGAACGTCCGGGAGCCGCGCGAGCGCGCGAAGACCTGGGTGAACTCCGCACCGAAGAAGAAGATCTGTGCCGAATAGAAGATCCACAGCAGTACGACGACGAGGGAGCCGGCCGCGCCAAACGCGGAACCGGCCGAGGAGAAGCCGAGGTAAAGGCCGATCAGCAGGCGTCCGATGGAGAAGAGCAGGGCAGTGATGGCCGCCCCCACCCACACGTCGCGCCACGCGATGCGCACGTCGGGCAGAAAGCGATAGATCGCAGCGAAGATGAGCAGGGTGATCGCGTAGAACCCGATGAAGGCCAGGACCTGCGTGACCCAGCCACCCGCGAGACGCTCGCTCGTTGCGGCCAGCGCGGTCGTCAGGACGAGGGATGCGAGGAGCAGCGCACCCGTACCCATGACCATGGCCAGCGCCACGGCCCGATCCACGGCCAGCCGGACGATCGAGCCCTGCTTGCGCAGGGGTACGCTCCAGATGTCGTTCAGTGATTTCTTCAGTTCGCCGAAGAGGTTGGACGCACCCCACAGGAGCATCAGCACGCCGGCGACCGTCGCCGCGATGCTTGCGGCGGGACGTGTGCTCTGCTCGATCATCGTCTGGACCAGCGCGGCGATGTCCTCGCTGCCCGTGTAGCGCAGCACCTGGCCGACCACGTTCTCGCGGGTGGCGGCGGGACCCAGGACGAACCCGGCGACGCCGACGGAAATCACCAGCAGGGGTGCAATGGCGAAGAGCGTGTGATAGGCCAGGGCTGCCGCATGGCGCGGCGCCCGATCCGCCTGCCACTCCGCGATCGTGGCCTTCAGCAGGCCGAACGGCCCGCGCGCGACATCGGCTGCCTTGAAGACATCGACTCTCCCCGGCCGCGGCTCACCTCACCGAGAAGGCGCTCGAGCCGGTCGGCGATGTTCTCCAGGCGGCGCTGGCTGCCATCCTCCGTCGCCGCGATAAGCGACCTGGCCGTGTCCAGGCGGACCTGCAGCGCGGCGATATCGGCGGCGAGCGCGGGCTGCTGGGTGCGCGGCGCGGTGGGATTGGCCAGCTCCCTGAGGATGATGTGAATCATGGCAGCCAGTGCGGGCGCCAGCAGGAGGCCGAGCAGTCCGAAGGCATCAGCCATGATGAGCGCAGTAGCGATCGTCAGCACGCTCACTCCGCGCTCGCGGGCGTAAAGCCGGCGCTCCAGCACGAACTCGAGCAGGACCATCACGATCAGGACCGCGGCGACCGCCAGCGTTGCCGTCCACACGCCCGACTGTGCCCACACGACCAACCACAGCGGCACGATCACAATGAAGCCGCCCACCAACGGCACCAACCACGACAGCGCTGCTGCCAACGCCCAGAACACAGGCCAGCCCAACCCCAACAGGCGGAAGATCGGCCATAGCAGCACGCCGAGGAGAACGCCCTGCAGCAATTCGCTGCGCAGGTAGCGGCCCAACCCATCTTCGAGCGCGCGCCAGGTCTCACGTACGTCGCCGCGTCGCTGTGCCGGCACGAACGACAGCGCGAGCCGCTCGAAGCGCAGCCGATCTGCGGTCCAGTAGATGCTGAGGATCAGCGCCAGCACTGCATTCGTGAGGGTGCTCGCCAGTCCCTGTCCCGCACCGAGCAGCGAGCGCTCCAGATCGCCGACGTTGCTGTCCGTGAGCAGCTGGGTCAGTTGTTCGGGAGTCGGAAAGCGGGCGTAGACGGCCGAGCCATATTCGCCCCTGAAACCGGAAAGCAGCTGTCCGATACGGGCATAGATCTGGCTGAGCTCCTCCGAGAGCGCACCCAGCTCGTTGCCAAGCGCCTGGTACAGGAGGACGAACAGGCCCACGCCGGATACGATAAGCAAGAGATACATGAGTGCGGTCGCCAGCGCCCGCGGCACGCGACGTGCGGCGAGCCATTCGATGGGCGCTCGCAACGTGGCGGCCACGGCCAGCGAGGCCAGAAACATCAGGATGATGTCGGAGAGCCGCCAGGCAAGGACGAGGCCGAGCCCGACCGCGAAGACCACCGCGACGAACAGCGTGAAGCGCTTCATACTGCCGCCTCCACGGATGCCAGCAAGGTGTCCAGGTCGGATGCGATGGATTCGATCATATCGGCCGCCCGATCGGTCGAGGGTGTCTCCTCGCTCCCCTCATCGGCCACTGCGCCCCGCCGCACGTCTGCAACGATCTCGCGCGCATCGAGCCGCAACGCACTGACGCGACCGCGGCCGACCTCCGGCGCCGCCTCACGCATGGATAGCAGCCTGCCAACGACGATCTGCACCATGGCCGCAAGGGGAATGGCCAACAGCGAACCTGCAATCCCAAACAGCCCGCCGAACGCCGCAATGGCCAGGATGGTGACGATGGGATTGACGCCGACCGATTGGTCCATGACCCGCGGCACCAGCAGGTTGTTCTCCAGGAGCTGGACGATGATGCCCACCACCACGACCGCGAGCAGTTTGTCGGGCGCCAGGGAGACGGCGACCAGGATGGCCGGCACCATGCCGAGCGTGGGCCCGATCATCGGGATCGCCTCGCAGACGCCCGCGATGAGCGCCAGCCCGAGCGCGTACGGCAGTCCGATGACCAGGTAGCCGGCGGCAGAGAGCACGGCCACGATGCCCATGAGGATCAGCTGGCCGCGGAAGAACGCGCCGATCTTGCCCTCCATCTCGGCCCACAGCGCCCGCACCTTCTCGCGCCGCTCCGCGGCCACGAAGAAGAGCCCGCGGCGCGTGATCAGTTCGCCCTCCAACACCCAGTAGAGCGCCAACGCCAGCGTCGCGATCACCAGGAAGCCGCCCTTGGCCCCGAGCCCGACGTAGGAGAGCAGCGGGCCAAGAGACGGCTCGCCGCTGGCGGCCGGCGCGGGCATGAGCGAGCTCAGGGGCAGCGTCCTGGGCAGCCCGTACGCAAGACGCTGGACGAGCCGGTTGCTGGTCGCGACCAGCGACTCGCGCAGATCGGCGTACATCTGCGGCAGCCGGTTGGTGACGGCGCTCACCTGGCCCGCGATCAGCGGCGCCACCAGCGCGACGAACACCGCAATGGCCGCCAGCAGGGCCAGAAACACCAGCACGACGCCGAGCTTGGGCCGGATGCCGCGCCGGGCCAGCCAGTCGACGGCCGGCCGCGTGACGGTCGCGATGATCAATGCAACGAGGAACAGAAACAGGGTCAGATGGAAGCGCAGTGTGAAGACGAACAGGAACCCAACCAGCGCGACGATGAATGCGCCGAGCGCCACGGTGCGCGGCGTGAGGCGCGCCAGAAGATTGCCCCGATCCTGGTCGTCGTCCTGCCCGGGCGCCGAAAAGAAGGTGGACATATCGGATCAGGCCCCCGTCACACGAGATTCGCTTCGATCGCGTACCGGATCATCTCCGCGTTTGAAGTCATGTTCATTTTCTCGAGGATGCGCGTCCGGTAGGTGCTGATGGTCTTGACGCTCAGGCCCAGCTCATCGGCGATCTCCGTGACCGACTTGCCCTTGCCGATGTGCAGCAGAACGGAGAACTCGCGGTCCGAGAGCGACTCATGCGGCGCGCCCTGCGCGCCCCCGCCGACGTTCATGGCCAACGTCTCGGCAAGCGACTGGCTGATGTACTTTCCGCCGCCGACGATGCGCTGGACCGCCTGCACCAGTTGGTCCGGCGCGCTGTCCTTGTTGAGATACCCCGCCACACCGGCTTTCAGTGCGCGCACGGCATACTGTTCTTCGGGATGGACGCTGAGGATGAGGATCGGCAGCCTGGGCCGGAGGTGCTTCAGTTCCTTGACGAGGTCCAGGCCGCTCTGATCGGGTAAGGAGATGTCGAGCACGAGGATGTCCCAGTCCGCGTCGTAGATCTTCTTGAGGACCTCGCGGCCGCTGGTCGCCTCTTCCACTTCGCAGGGCAGCTCGCCCTCCGCCAGGATCTGCCGCAGTCCCTTCCGGACGATCGCGTGGTCATCCGCCATCAGAACCCGTATCATACCCAACTCCTGCCGAAAAATGTCGCACACGAAGACGCATAGCGGCCCCGCACGGCAGGGCCACGTGAAATGTACGGTGAAATGGCGATTCTGTCAATCGGTGGCGTGATCGTAACCAGGTTTGACGGCTCGCATCACGGGGCAAAACGCGCTATAATCGGGCGCCATCAGGTGGGGGGACGGCCTGCGTCCGCCCGAACACGTCGTTGGAGGTAGAAACATGGCATTGCCTGACCGGCA
>CAZMIS010000135.1:5182-9843 GCA_964566325.1 uncultured Anaerolineales bacterium | reverse complement strand
CTCGGCGGACTTCGGATCGGCAGCTTTGGCGCCGCCGGCCTTGCCAGCATCGGCGCCCTTGCCTGCGTTACCCTTGGTGTCAGCGGGCTTAGCGTCGGCCGCCTTGGCTGCGCCGCCCTTGGCTTCAGCAGGCTTGACTTCCGCCACTTTGCCTTCGGGCCACTCTTCATCCGGTGAAGGACCGACGATGGACACGTAGGTGTTCAACGCTTCCAGGCCCTTGACGACGAATGCAGCCTGTTCGATGAGCAGCTTCGTGAAATTGTCCTGCCGCGGCTTGAATAGGTCTTTCAGCCAGCTCATAGCAACCCCCTCAGAATCAGTGCCAGTGCGGCGGCCAGCAACGCTGTCGTCGGGATCGTCGTCAACCACGCGAGGGCCATCTGCCCTGCCGTTCCCCAGCGCACCTTTGACACCCGCTCGGCTGAGCCCACGCCCATAATGGCCGAGCTGACGACCTGCGTCGTGCTGACCGGTCCCCCCAGCACAGCCGCGCCGATGATGACGGCAGCTGACGTGACCTGCGTCGCAAACCCGTGCATGGGCCGGATTTTGTAGAACTTTCCCCCCAGCGTCCTGATGAGCCGCCAGCCGCCCATGAAGGTGCCCAACGCCATGGCTCCCGCGCTGAGCACGATAACCCATAGCGGCACGCTGAAGGCCGGCAATACGCCTCCGGCCAGCAGGCCCATCGCCATGATGCCCATGGTCTTCTGGCCGTCGTTCGCACCGTGAGACAGCGCCAAAGCAAGTCCCGTGACCACCTGCCCGCGCTTGAAGAACCCGTTGATCTTCGGAGTCGCGTTGCGCGCCAGGAACAAGATCAGCTTGCAGACCACGTAGCCGGCGATCAGGCCAAGCACCGGTGAGATGGCCAGCGCGAGCAGCACCTTTCCCAACCCTGCCAGCCGCACGACCCCCACGCCGCTTTCCACCACCGCTGCGCCGATCAGCCCGCCGATCAGGGCGTGCGACGAGCTGGACGGCAGGCCGAGCCACCATGTGAAGATGCTCCATGCGATGGCGGCCATCAAGGCAGCCAGCACGATGTCCATGCTGATCTGTTCGCTGTTCAGCACCTCGTTCCCGATCGTGGTCGCGACCGCCACGCCGAAGAGGAAAGGACCGGCAAACTCGGCGAGGGCCGTGATCGTCAAGGCCTGTCGCCCGGTCAACGCCCGCGAGGCAATCATCGTCGCGACGATGTTGGCGCTGTCGTGGAAGCCGTTCATGAAGCCGAACACGAGCGCCAAACCGAGCAGCAGAATGACAGTCCACGGCATTGCGGGCATCTCAGGCCTCCATCAATCCGTGTTCTTCCAGGAATCGCAGGCCGGCCGCTACCTGCTCGGCGGAGTTGAAATTCTGGAACTCGCAGGTGCGCACGATGCCGGTCGGGAGGGAGCGCGCCACCAGGTCCCACGGCATCTCGCCGAGGCCGGCGGCCAGGTGGTCGTCCATGCCGTTGAGATCGTGCAGATGCACGCCGGTCATCCGGTCACGAAAGCGGGTCAGCCACGCCTCATGCGGGCCGTAGCCCTTCAACTCCGACTTCTGCGCGTGGCCGATGTCGTGCCAATAGCCGACCGTATCGCCGTACCCATAGGACAGTAGCTCGTCCAGCTCGTCGATCAGCGGAATCTCGTAGTAGTGATCGCGGTTCTCCAGCCCCAGGCGCACCCCGCGCGGCGCTGCATAGTCGGCCAGCTCGTCGATGCTGCGCTGCACCGCGGCGAGGTGCGCGGGCGCGCGCCCGGCCCGTTCGGCCACCATGTCCGCCATGAGCTGAGCGTATTCGGCGGAGTAGCGCCGGCCCTCCCGATAGAGATGGCGCATCTTCGTCTCGAGCGACTCGTCCATGCAAACGGTGCCGGGATGCACGATGACCGCGCATGCGCCGAGTTCCCGCGCAAGGTCGATGCTGCGCCGCACCGCGGCAACGCCGTGGCGCCGGTCCTCCTCGTCCACCGCGGAGATCAGCCAGCCTCGCTCGCTGAGCTCGGAGGGGCGCATGTCGGCCGGGCAGGGCTCATGCACGCTGGTGATTCGGAAGCCGTTGAGGTGCACTCCGTCGAGCATGGCCGAGTTGACGCCGTGGTTCAATTCGAAGCAGGTGAAGCCGGCTGCCTCCCCGGCGGTGAAGAAGTCAGCGAATGAAGCAAATCGTTTGATGCCCCACATAGTGGAGAGGGCGATGGTAGACACGCAGGTCACCTCTACGGTTGGGTATTATAGATCAGGGCGCCGTGATCTGGCCAGCAGTCGTCTGTGCGCCGGCCGCGATGGCGCCGTAGCCGTTCTCCGCACCGCACTGCAGGACGGCTGCCACCTCCGGCGTGACCCACAGCGCGGCGCCGGTGGTGTCGACGTAGAGATCGCAGGACGCCAGCTGGGGGGCATAGCAGGCCTGGGCCATCAGGAACTGCTCCCGGAAGAAGCGATTGCGCAGGTAGTTCACGTCGTACTTGTGACGCAGGTCGATGTCGCGCTTCCACTTCCGCTTGAGGCGGATCGCGTCGTCCGTCAGGTAGACGACCTTGATGCCGATGAGGGAGGCGATCTCGGGCAGCAGGAACGGGAAGTTGCCCTCGACGAAGACGACTTGGGCAGGCGCGATCGTGATGGGGGTGCGGCCCGGCTTCAGGCGACCTTCGAGATCGTGGCTGGACGTGCCGTCGATGAAGTTGTACCGGGGAGTCAGGATCGGCCGGCCCGCGCTGAGGTCCGCCAGCCCGCGGTGAAACATCCCGAAGTGGATGGCGTCCTTGCCCAGCGATCCGATCCCGCGCTCCTCGCGCTGGTCGCGGTCTGTCAGAAAATGGTCCATCTCGACGGCAGCCACCGAGCGCCCGCCGGCCTCCAGGGCCGAGCGCAGCCGGGATACGATCTCGGTCTTGCCGGCCGCGGTCGGGCCCGCGATGGCGAGCAGGATCGGCGTGTCCCTGGCCGCGACGAGCTGCTGCACGCACGCCATGAACAGGTCATCCACCTCGGCGTTGGCCTCGCGGAAGGCCCGGTATCCCACCTCGGGCAGGCGGTCGAACCAGCGCTGTTTCGGCTCGAAACAGCGGAACGCCGCGCCGCCCAGGTGTGCCCGCGCCTCCTCGGTCAGATAGGCGGTGCGGTGCAGGAAGAAGAAGCCGCGCGGGTCGAACGTGAAGTGCGCGTTGATCCATGGGGGGGGATAGTCACCTGTCACCAGTCCGACAAGGAGCATCTGCGTCAACCGCTCGATGGTCCGGTCGAGCACGATCTGGCCGCCGGCGCGCGGCTTGATCTGGATGCCCGCGTAGAACTCGCGGCTGTTCACCCGGCCTTCGATGGTCCCGCGCGGCTCGAGGATCACTGAAGCCCAGCCGCCCGCCTCAGGATACAGGTTGTCCAGCCCGTAGCGGAACTCGTACAGCTCCAGTTCCGCCACGGCAGGGCTGATCTGAGGCATGAGCTCGAACAGCGCAGCCGAGAAAAGTTCAGGATCTGCCAGGATGTCGCATATCAGCATAGACGGTGTTCCACTTCACGCGCCGTACTTGGCGACTCGGCCCGCATGCGCCAGGGCCAGCGGCATCATGTGCGTGGCGGGCACCGTGCCCAGGCTGCCCCCCCTGCAGGCCCGCTCCCCGAATTCCGCGATGTTGTCGGGCCGCGCATGCTTTGCGTAGAGCAGTACGGGCACCGGGTGCCAGCTGTGGGAGCGGAGCACCGCTGGGGAGGAGTGGTCGCCGCCGACGATGACCACGTCCGGCCGCAGCGCCATGAGCCGCGGGAGCAGGGCGTCCACCTGTTCGATAGCGGCCACCTTGCCCGCGAAATCGCCCTTCTCGCCCGCGGTGTCGGTCTGCTTGATGTGCAGATAGACGAAGTCGTAGTCGGGCCAGCAGCGCTCCAGCGTCGCAAACTCGTCCGCCAGCGTCACGCCCGGCACGTCCAGCACGGTCATCCCCACCAGCCGGGCGACCCCGCGGTACATGCCGTTGACCGCGATGGCGGCCGCGTGCAGGCCGTAGCGGTCGGCAAACGGCGGCACCGCGGGGAAGCGGGCGAAGCCGCGCAGCATGACCATGTTGGCCGGCTGCCGGCCGGACAGCCGCGCGGCGGCCTCCGCAATCCACCGGTTGACCAGCTGCGCCGCGCGTTCGGACCCGGCGGCCAGCGGTCGCACCGGCAGCGGCGGCACGCCGACCTGCTGCGGATCGCTGTCGGTCAGCGCTTCGCCCAGTCCCGCGCCGCGGATCACGAACGCGAAGCGATGCTCCTTCACCGGTTCCACGAAACACTCGGCGCCGTCGAGGGAGATCTCCCGCAGCTGACCGACCAGCTCGCGGCTGGCCTCAGTGGGCAGCCGGCCCGCGCGACGGTCGGTCAGCACGCCGCGCTCATCCACGGTGCAGAAGTTGCCGCGCGCGGCCACGTCGTCCGGCCCCAGCTCGAAGTCGACGCCCAAGGCCTCCAGCGCGCCGCGGCCGATCTCGTACCGGACCGGGTCGTAGCCGAAGATGGCGAGGTGACCCGGTCCGCTGCCCACGGTCACGCCGGGTCTGGCGGGCTGGGTGAACCCGAGCATCGACCGCTCGGCCAGGGCATCGAGGTTGGGCGTCCGCGCGGTCTCCAGCTCCGTGAGGCCGCCCGGCTCCGCGGGCAGACCGCCCAGGCCGTCCATG
>CAZMIS010000135.1:0-5172 GCA_964566325.1 uncultured Anaerolineales bacterium | reverse complement strand
CATGATGAGCATGGCGATCCTGGTCCCGGCTGGGACGATCAGGCGTTGCAGAAAGTCGTCGTTCATGCTTTGCTACCCGACAGATGTGCGGCCCCGATAGGCGACCGCCCTACGACGCACGATAGGGCGTGCCCACACCGACCACCATTGCTTCGTACGCTCGCCGCGTCTTGCCGTAGTTGCCGTTCCGGTCCAGCGCCACGCCGCGGCCCACGCCCGACACGACCTGGCCCGCGCCGATGCCGGCCATCTCGCGCTCGAGCTTCTCCAGCAGCGCGGGTGCGCTGCCCGGATCGGTGCTGCGGCCATCGAAGATGATGTGCAGGCACGTATCGGTCAGCCCGTGCGCAGCAGCCATGCGCAGCAATGCCAACGGATAGTCGATGGAACCGTGCGAGCTGCGCTCGGTCAGCAGGCCGATCAGGTGCAGCCGCTTGCCCCGGCGCTTGGTGTTCTGCACGGCCGCCACGAAGACGGGATTCGTCGCGAATGAGCCATCCTGCAGCGCGAGGTCGAGCCGCACGTCATCCTGCAGCACCGCGCGGCCTGCGCCGATGTTCATATGCCCTGCCTCGGAGTTGCCCGGCTTGTCTGGCTGAAGGCCTACGTGGGTCCCCGAGGCGTGCAGCCGGGCCACGCCGTACCGGCGTGCCAGGTCGTCCCAGGCCGGCGTTGGGGCCAGGTGGATGGGGTTGGTGTCGCCGGCCTGGCCCAGGCCCCAGCCATCCAGGATCACCAGAAGCACCTTTCTCGGCCCGCCCCAATCTTGTCCCGGCAGAAGGGTCGTCCCGTCCATGGCTGCGGGCTGGGCGACGCCCAGCGCGGCCAGCACGGTCGGAGCGACGTCCGCCAGCCGGCCGTCCTGGGGGCGCAGCGACCGGTCGGCGCGGGGATCGATGGCGATGAACGGCGCCAGGTTGGTCGTGTGCGCCACGTGCGGCGTGCCGTCGGGGTGGGTCATGACCTCCAGGTTGCCGTGATCGGCCGTGATGAAGACGACCGTGTCCGACGATAGCGCGGCGTCCACCACCTCGCCGAGCATCTCGCTGACCACCTCAGCGCAGGCCCGCTTGGCCTCGCGGCTGGCCGTATGGCCGATCACGTCTCCGTTGGCGAAGTTGGTGACGATCAGGTCGTAGCCCGCGGCGATGCCGCGCGTCACCGCGGAGGCCACCTCGGCCAGGCTCAGCTCGGGGACCTGCTCGTACGGGATGCCGGCCGGCGAGGGGATGCGGAGGTCGTCTTCGCCGGCGAACGGTTGGCTGCTTCCGCCGTTCAGGAAGAAGGTGACGTGCGCGTATTTCTCCGACTCGGCTACCCGCAGCTGGCGCAGCCCTGCCCGGCTTACCGCCTCGCCCAGCGTGTCGCCGATCTGTGCGGGCGCAAAGGCCACCGGCAGACCGTAGAACTTCTCGTGGTAGAGGGTCAGGATCACGAAGGTGAGGTCCTGCAGGCTGCGCCGCGGGAAGCGGCTGAAGCCAGGCTCGGTGAACGCCTCGGTGAGCTGGATCTCGCGCTCCCCGCGGCGGCAGCAGAAGATCACGGCATCGCCGTCCTCGATGCGCCCCAGAGCGGCGCCGGTCTCATCCACGGCCACCAGCGGTTCCAGTGCGTAATCGGTCTGGCCGGCCGCGTAGGCCGCACGGACCGCCTCGGCCAGGGCGGTCGCGCCGTGGGTGGGGGGGTCGAGGTGTGGCCGCTGCGCATCCTTCGACTGCGCTGCGCTCCGCTCAGGATGCTCCGCTTGGGTTCGGCTCCACTCCCGATGCTCCGACTGCGCTGCGCTCCGCTCAGGATGCTCCGGCCCAGCTGGATGGCGGTCGGGGAAGATGTCCAGCAGCTCGCTCAGGGAGTGGATGATCCGATCGGGCCGCTGCTCCTCAGGCACGACCACCTCGCGATCCTCTGCGTCGGGCATGATGATGATCATGCCGAAGCCCGCGTTGCGCGTGCCGACGACGTCCCGGGCGAAGTTGTCGCCCACGTAGACGCAGCACGCCGGGTCCACGCCGGCTTCCCGCGCCGCCTCGTGGTAGATCGCAGGGTCCGGCTTGCGCTTGCCCAGGACCGACGACATAACGACCGACCTGAAATACGGGGTCAGCCCGTCGGCCTCCAGCCAGTCGGGGATCTCCCGGCTGGTGATGACGTTGCTGATGATCCCCAGGATGTAGCCGCGGCGATCGAGCTCCTTGATGACCGCAGCGCCGTCCTCCTGCACCACCCGGCGGCCCATGGACTGGCGGTACTGGAAGGTGAGCTCGGTGGCCACGGGCGCGATCCTGTCCGCAGGGTAATCCGGCAGCAGCCAGCGCGTCCAGAGCTCCGCCTCGGACGCCTCGATCCACTGGGCGGTGGCCCACTTGCGATACACCTTGTAGCGGCGGTCGATCTCCGCGCAGAACGCATCGGGGTCGACCTCCGCGCCGGCCAGCCGGGCGATCTCGCGCCTGGCCCGCGCCTGGTGCTCCTCGTCCTTCAGGAGGATGCGCAGGGTGTTGCCCAGGTCCAGGAAGATGGCTTCGATGTCAGGCGTCATGTTGGCGGTCCGGGAAGATCGCGAGAAGGTCACCGCACTCGCGGATGATGTGATCGGGCTTGTGCTCGACGGTGGGCGGCTCCTTGGCCACGGTGGCGGGCTCGAACAGGATGATCATCATGCCGAAGCCGGCTGCGCGCGTGCCCTCAACGTCACGGACCATGTTGTCGCCGACGTAGGCGCACCTGGCCGGCTCGACGCCGATGCGCCGCGCGGCCTCCCAGTAGATGCGGGGGTCGGGCTTGCGCATCCCGACCTTGGACGAGAGCACCACCGCGTCGAAGTACCCGGTGACGCCGTCCGTCTCCATCCAGTCCGGAATCTCGGTCTCGGTGATGGTGTTGGCGATGATGCCCAGCCGGTAGCCGCGGCGGTGCAGCTCGACGATGGTCTCCTTGACATCGGGCCGCGGGACGCGGCGGCCGTCGTGGTCGCGCCAGAGCCGGGTCAGGCGCCCTGCCAGCGGGCCGATCACCTCGGCCGGGTAGTCAGGCAGCAGGTGTACGGTCCAGAGCTCCCGCTCCGATGCCTCGATCAACGACACTTTCGACGCCTTCCGATACGCGTTCCAGCGGGTCTCCAGCCGTTCGAAGAATGTCTCCTCCGATTCCCGGGCGCCGACCAGGGCCATCAGGTCGGCCCGGGCCCGGGCGCGAAACTCCGGGTCGTCCAGGACGATGCGCAGGGTGTTGCCGACATCGAGGAAGATGGCCTCGATGTTCGATGCGGAGGGCGTGGCAGTGTCTGTCATGGCGTCATCTCACGAAGATGGGTATGTCGAGCAGGCCCGGCAGCGAGGCGGCGTAGTAGTCGGCCTGCGCGTCGGGCTCGTTGAAGACCGCGACGGTCTGCATGCCGACGCGGCGCGCGCCCGCCAGCTCGTCGGTGTCGTGCCCCACGAACGCGGACTCGGCGACGGTCAGTCCGGCCTGCCTGAGTGCGGCCAGGTAGATCGCCGGTGCGGGCTTGTTCACGCCGAGCTCGGTCGAGCATGCGACGTGGTCGATGTGTGCGGCGATGCCGATCGTGGTCAGCCAGCGCATCTTGCGCGCCAGGGGAAAGACCGTGTCGGTGATGATGCTGATGATGAAGCCGCGCGCCTTCAGGCTGCGCACGGTCTCGGCCGCGCCGGGCAGGGCGTAGACGTCATCCGCCTGTGCCTTGACCAGCTCGGCCAATCGCGCGCGCTCGGTTGGTTCGCTCACGCCGTGCATGCGCAGCACTTCGTCCCAATACGCATCTGAGCCGAGATGGCCGCCGCTGGCCCGATGCCGCAGCTCCTTGTGCCGCGCGGCATCCTCGGACGACATCCGGGCCGGATAACCCAGCTCGCGCAGAAGCCGCACCGTGTAGGCCATCGTGGATTCGCGCCGCGCATAGAAAACGTCCGCCGCATCGAAGAAGATGCCCTTGATCATGATGAGTCCCCAGTCTCTCACCGGCCACCGTGTGTTCGGCGCGTTTCACGCCGGTCATGCCACCAGCGCAGCGATCTCCCGCAGGTCGCGCACAACCGCATCCGGCGGTTCAACATCGGTCGCCTTGTCGGACCTGGCCGTCAGGAACGACCTGATCTGGATCGCCAGGCCGTAGCCTGCACGGTGCGCGCCGCTCACGTCGCGGGAAATCGTGTCGCCGACGTACGCACACTGCGCCGGTGGCAGGCCCAGCAGACGGGCGCACTCCAGAAAGATGCGCTCGTTGGGCTTGCGCCAGCCCGTGCCGGAGCTGGTCAGGATCGGATCGAAATAACCGGCGATGCCGTATTCGGCCAGCTTGACCGGCACGATCGTGCGGCTCATGATATTGGAGATCACCGCCAGCCGGTGGCCCCGGGAGGCCAACGCGGCGAGCGCTTCGGGCGCTTCGGGCCGCAGGGCGCGCCTGAAGAAGTGCGCTTCGTAGAAGAACGTCAATTCCTCGGCCGCGGCCTGCAGCCTGTCTTCGGGCAGGCCGCAGCCGGGGAGCAGGTACTCCGTCCAGACCCGTTCCGGCGGCAGCTCGATCTCGCGTGGTTCCCGCCAGTCGTTGTACGCGGCCAGGCCTGCCTGGACCGCGCGCAACAGCTCCGGAGCGGAGAGATGCGGGTCGAGGCCGCGCGCGATCATGAGGCGCAGCAGGCCGTGCGCCGCACCCGCGCGCAGCTCGTCGTCGTAATACGTGTCCTCGAGCGTGCCGCCGAGGTCGAAAATGACTGCCCGAATGGGATTGGACGCTGGAGGTCGATCGCTCACGTTGGGACGCTTGCTTTCTCCAGGGCCTTCTCCTGCGGAGCACTGGCATCCGCGCCGGGAAGGCCCTGGATGATCGGATCGCCGGCCGACTCAGGGCGCCAGCAGGCTGACGGCCCAGAAGTCGCGGATCTGGCTGTTGTTCTTGTAGGCGAACAGATCGTCGCTCGGCCAGAGCGAGACCTCGGACAGAGGCGGCATGCCTTCGGCGACTTCCATGCCTTCCGAGGCCGGGTAGGTGCCGATCTTGTTCCACGGATCGAAGCCATCCTGCGACAGCGCGAACTTGATGAACACCTTCGCCGCGTTCGGGTGGGGCGCCTTGTTCGCGACGCCGAGGTAGTTGGCCTTCAGCACGCCGCTGACCGGCTTGAGGCTGAGGCAGGGCGCCATGGCCAGCTC
>CAZMIS010000134.1:0-9907 GCA_964566325.1 uncultured Anaerolineales bacterium | reverse complement strand
GCCCACGTCTGGGTGGACGGGTCGCCGATGGCCGTCCAGGTCGGCGCGGCCGCGTAGTTCCAACTCGCCTTGTACGCGCCGTCCAGGTAGAAGTCGTAGACGCCGCCGTGCCGGATGATCAGCGCGGTGTGCCAGCCGCTGTCCAGCCCCTGCCGGATCGGCCCTGCCGAATCGTATTCGCTCCAGATGTAGCCGCCCGGGCTGCCGTAGATCCCGTAGCTGCCGATCTTGGTGAAGCCGTTAGTCACCCAGGTGTTGACGCCGAACCCCGACCGGCTGCCGGCGTCCGGCGAGCTGAAGCGCCACTCGATCTCCATGTCCCCGGCCGGCCAGGGGATGCCCGTGCGCTCGACCACCGGGTACTCGGCGGTGTCACCCGTGGTGCTGAGTTGCAGATAGCCGTTGGTCACCAGCACGCTGGTGTTGGCCGGCTGGCGCATGATATGCCAGCCTTCGAAGTTGCCTGCGCTGTTGAAGTCAGTGCGAAAGACCTGCCGCCGGCCGCCCGGTCCCTGCTGCAACGGCGCGGGCCGGACCGCCCGGCGCGGCGCGGCCGCCCAGGCCGGCTGGGGCAGATAGCCCCAGAGCACGGCCAGGATCGCCAACAGGCTCAGGACGCGCGGCAGGCGCAGGTTGCTCACAAGCTACCTCTCACTGTGGCGGAACCACATACCGCACGACGAGCGCGTCGTCGGCATAGCAGTCGAAGGTCAATCGGTCGGCCGTGCCCCAGGCGGGTTCCTGGGTCTGGCGCAACCGGTCGGTGGTGAGCGCATAGGCAGTCAGGCCGCCCTGCACGATGGAGCCCGGGTCCAATGTCACCGTAGCGGTGACCGGCGCGCTCCAGGCGCCGCAGTCCGCCGACGGCAGCGCGCCGACGAGCAGACCGCCGTAGTTCAGCCAGTCGGCCGGCGTGGGCGGCAGTGGCACCGCCGTGCGGTAGAACTCCACCGTGAACGGTACGCCCGCCACCCGGCGGCAGTTGGCTGCGGTCAGGGTCGCCGAAAGCACGGTCGCGCGGGTCGGGATGGCCGCTGTGTCGAAGTACAGATACGCCTTGTTCGCCCGGTAGGTCCGATCGCCGGCGGTCGCGCTCTGGCCCACGGCCGGCGCACCCTGGTCGTAGGTCACCAGATAGGCTGTGCCCTGCACGACGGCCGCGTAGTCGAGCCCTGCGCTCTCGGCTTGCCAGCCGCTAGGGGCGAACACACGCGTGACGGTAATCGGCCCGCTGCTATCCCCCGCCAGGTTGGCGATCAGGGGCAGGTAGTACGCATGGGCCGGGGTTGGCGTCGCCGTCGGCTCGGCTGGCACAGCAGCGCCCTGCGCGCCAGCCAGACCCACGAGCCCTCCGGCGCCCAGCGCGGCCAGGAGGGTGGTAGCCACCACGATGGCCTGGATAGTGCGACACATCAGCCCAGCTCCTCTCTCGCCACAGCAGCCACAGGCCGGGCGGCGGCAGCGCTCTTGTCACGGCCAGCCTTGAGCAGCCGGCGCACGCGCAGCATGCGTTCCCGCATCCGGGCATACGACTGCCGGACCAGGGCCGCACGTTCAGTCGGAGTTAGCGCACGGCTCGTCATGATTCCTCCAGCACAGTTCATTCAGCCTGAGCCTCCGCAGGGCAGCATGCGCCGACGACTTTGACCGTGTCGATGCCGCCGGCGGTCAGACGCGCCGAGAAGTAGCCGATCTCGCCGGTCCGCAGCGCAGCGCGATCCGCACCCACGGTCCACCCGGGCTTGCCGTAGATCAGCTCCTCCACGACATCCACGAGTTGGCCGCCCGCGTAGCCGGCCACGAACACTTGCGGCGCCAGGCAGTCCGCCTGGGCAACGACGCGTCCCCGCACTATCAGGGTGGCGTCCCCGGCAAACGCCGGCCGGTTTGCGAGGCGTTCTGTGACCTCCGCTTTAAGCTGTCCCGCTGCCGGCGCTTCGTCCGCGCTGGCCAGGCTCAACTGATGCCGAACAACCATGCCATCCAGCCGCGCTTCATCGCGCAGGTAGCTGTAGTACAGCGTCCCACCGGGCGGAATGGCGTACTGGCTGGTCATGCGCTCGGTCGCCGCGATGGGATTACGGTTGGCAAGCGGGCGGCCGCCGACGTCGTACAGCGCCACGGCGATGGCGACGTCAGCCCAGTGCTCGCTGTGGTTGGTGACCGCAGCAGGGATGCGGACGAAGCCGTTCTCTCGCCGCGCGACGCCCGACTCCAGGAGGAATGCACTCTGCTCACGGACTGCCGGCGCGGCGGCAGTGGCTTCCTCGCCGGAGGTGTCGTCGCCAGCGAGAACACCCCCTCCGCTGCCAGCCGCTACGGTCTGCCCGCCCAGGCGCGTTCCGAGGTTGCATCCCAATAGAGGGAGGGTCAGCAACGCGCCCAGTAGCCCCCAGGCGCACAATCGTTTGGTCATTCCGCTTCGCTCCTTATTGCCCCAACAGACCGCTGATTAGCGGCAGGGCCACATCCTGGCCGCGGTACGCCCGGATGCCGCAGAAAAGCATGTAACCCCAGAACCCGAGCGCCAGCAGGCCGGAGAGGCAACCGATGGCCGGCACCTGGCTCAAGACCAGGGACAGGGCGGCAACGATGATCCCGGCCAGCACGGACTGCCGGGCGTGGCGACGCAGCCCCTCATCGTCGCCCGCGACCAGGAGCGCCAAGAGCGCTCCGACAGGGGTCAGCGCGTAGGCGACCAGTCCCCAGATGCGATTCTCCGTTCGGATCGGGTCGGACATTCACTCCTCCAGCATTGAGTAGGACAGCTTGTCTGCGTGCGCCTTACAGCGCGTTCAGCACAGGAAGCAGCAGCGGCACGAGCACCAGGAACAGGAATGGCATGAAGAAGAAGCCCACCGACGGGACGGCCAACCGGCTGTCCAGCGCTTCAGCCTCGCGCAGCGAGCGGTCCTTGTACTCGACGATCAGGGTGTGGGCCAGGCCCGACATGAGCTCCGGCCCCGCCGCGCCGGTCTTCGCGGCCATGTCCACCTGGACGACAAAGGCCCGCAGCGCCGGCAGGTCGTAACGGCCGGCGACCTCCAGCAGCACGCCCGGCACCTTGCCGCGGCCGAAGATGGGCCGGCCGGTGGCGCGCTGCTCCGCCAGGGCGTTCTGCAGGATGGCGGCCAGGGGACCGCCCAACTCGGCCGCACGCTCTAACGCACGGTCGGGCGGGTTGTTAGCGGCCATCTCCGCGGCCAGCATGGCCGAGACGTCGGGCAGGGTGTTCTGCACGCGGCGGCGCACCTTGTCGGCCGCGCTGCGCTGGCGCACGAATGGCAGCAGGAAGCCGACCACGGGCGCGATAGCCAGCGCCGGCACGCCGCTGACGATCATCAGTCCGCAGCCGCCTATGCCCAGGAGGACCGCCAGACCAACGGTCGCGGCTGATGACCACGGTTGGCCTTCCAGGAGTAACCAGCGCCGGTGGCCTTCCAGGCCCAGCAGACTGCGCAGGGTCGGGAACCGCCGCATCGCGGCTGCACCCAGCTTTTCCAGCGGGGTGTCCACCGCCTCGGTGTGGTAGGCGGCCAGCGCCCGGCCGGGCGTGTTGCCGCGCGTCACATCGATGCGCGCGACCAGCGTCATCAGCAGCAGACCGGCGAACAGGGCGGCTAGCAGTACCAGCGCCTGTTGCAGCAGCGGGTTGTGCAAGATCCCCATCAGTTGCGCGAGCTCGCTCATGCGTGTTCCTCCGTGCCCCGGTCATTCAATCTGGCCGGGAAATTCATTCGCACGCCTTCCAGGAAGCTGCCCAACAGCGCGCCGATCGCGCCCAAGACGGGCGCGGCCGCCAACAGCCAGGTCGGGGTAGCCATAGCACTCATGCCGCTCCATGCCACTGCATAGGCAGAAGCGAAGGCTTGGACCAGCATGCCGATGCCTGCGCCAAGCAACGCGCGGCGTCCCCACGCCTGGCGGGGCAGATCAGTGAGATATGCTGCCAACGTGCCGGCAAGGGCCAGGCAGAAGCCAGCCGCCACTCCCCAGGCCACGTCCGATACCGAAGCCTGGGGTGCGGTCAGAATGAGTGCAGCCTCCGCCCCGCCCGTCAGGAGCGCCAACATCCAGATCCGTGCGTCCATGTCACCCCTCCAGTGCTTCGGCGATCATACCGTTGAGGTATGCGTAGCCGAAGGCCATCACGCCCAGCGCGCCGGCGGCGATCATCTGGCTGGTCGGGTCGGCGTAGCCTTGCCGGATCACCGGCGATGACAGCATGATGCCCAGGATGACCGCCATGATCGCCAGCATTGTCAGCACCGCCTGCCGCGCCCCCTCAGCCTTGGACCCAGCCACGGCACGCGCCTCCAGGATGGCGGAGAGTTCCTCGGCGGTCGTCGCGAACGCCTTGGTGAAACCGGCCCCGCCGGTCTCGGCGAGCCGCCGGATCTGGTAGACCGTCAGGCCCAAGAGCGGCGAGATTCGATTGCCCTCCAGGTGCGCGTTCACCAGGAATGCCTCACCCTGGCTCGACCACCCTGCGAGCAGCCGCTCCATCCAGGTGCGCAGCGGCCGGCCCGCCAGCAACGTCACCGTCACCTCTTCCACGGCCGCACGCGGGGAGCTGGTCACCAGCAGCATGCCGCCCAAGCGGCTCACGAAGGTCGGCAGCTCCCCCTCGATGGCGAGCCGCGCCTTGCGGGTCTTGCCCCGCAGGAACTCGTCCGCGAGGATATAGGCCAGCGCCGAGCCGCCGGCGGCCGGGACCAACGGCATGCCCAGGATGATGAGCGCGGCGAAGGCCCCCAGCGTCACCGCGGCGTACACGTAGCGGCTGTAGCCCGGCTTGACCAACCCCAACGCCGAGTTGATGTCCACCTCGGTCGTGCCCGCAGTCGCCGGCGCCCGGTACGCGGCCAGCGCCTGCCCGGTGCGCGGCGTCAGGGTGACCTGCCGTGCAGTGACGGCCACGGTCGCCGCGGCGCTGGCAGCCGCCAGCAGCACGAGGAGTTGGGCGATCACGGCGCCCTCCGGTCAGCGCGGCGGCGTCGCCGCACGATGTAGGCGATGGTCAGGAGCAACCAGAGCGCCACCAGTCCCAGGATCACATCAGTCGTCATATTGCACACCTCGCTCGCTTTGCGTGTCGGCCTGGCCTACCCGCGCCGTCGCGTCGTCGACGCCAGGCCCTCGTCGCCGGGCTGCCACAATTGCCGGAACTTCACCTCGCCGCCCGCCAGACCGGCGACCTCCCAGACGCCCAGCCCGACCCGGCGGTCGTTGCGCCAGCCGATCTGCACCACCAGGTCCACCGCCTCGGCGAACATGCCGCGCGCCGCCTCCGTGCGCACCGCGGCGTCCGAGTACATGATGATGCTGATGCGGTAGGCCGCGTGCTCCGGCCCGTCGGCGTGGAAGGTGGTCAGGCCCGCGTGATCGCTCATCATGGCCCGGAACAGTGCCAGCGCGGCGTCGCCCCGGCGCACCTCGCCCACGATGATGTAGGTCGGGGCCAGGCGCAAGGCGTCGTCCACACCGTCGGCGACCGTGTAGGAAGGCACGTTCGAGCCGGGCGGCGCCCAGCGCGCCTCAAGGGTCGTCACGTTGGGATGCGGCACCCAGATCTCCTCCGGGTCCTCGATCTTCACGATGCGCGCCGCGCCCGGAATGCCGTGGCATAGCGCCGAGAGCAGCGTCGTCTTGCCGGTCGCCGTGCCGCCGATCACTACCAGGCGCAGGCGGTTGCCCACCGCATCGGTGAGCGCGTCGAGCGCGGCAGCGGGGAACACGCCCCACTTGACGATCTGCGCCGGCTCGACCGGCTCCGGCTCGAAGAGCCGCAGCGCCAGCGAGGGATAGCCGTCACCGGGCGCGATGATCGGGTGCAACGTCTTGACGCGCGCGCCGCCGAAACCGAGCTCGCGGTTGCGCGGGATCTTGACGTCCACCGACGGGGTGGACTCGGAGCACGCCCGGCCCTCCGGGGCTAACAGCGCCTCGACCGCGCGCCACACCTCGTCCTTGGAGGGCCTCAACTGCAAGTCCTCGAAGTGCATCGCGCTCTTGCGCCGGCCCCAGACGTGGCCGTCGGCGTTCACCAGCACGTCAGTGAAGGCGTGCGAATTGGGTGGGATCAGGCCATCCAGGAAGCCCAGGCCGCCCACCTTGGCGACCACCTGGGCGATCATGGCCTGGAGCTGTACCGGCGAGACTTGTACCGGGAAGGGCCGCAGCGCGGTCCGCACCGCCGCGTCCGCGCGCTGGCCCAGCTCCCGCCGGTTGCGCAGCACTGCCAGCGGCAGCCCCGCCAGCTCGCGCGCCGCGGCCTCCACTACTGCGCTCACCTGTTCCGGGGAGACCTGCGCCTGTACCCCTTGCCAGCCGGACATCGTCCCTCCATTTCCAATTTTGGATTTCAAATTTACGATTTGGGACTGACCGAGGATCTCAGCAATCCGCAATCGGCAATCGCAAATCGCAAATCGGCAATCTCAAATCCGCACTCGCACCGGTCCCACTTTGACCACCCGCGCCGCTTGGGCCGCCTCGATAGGCGCGGCGACCGCGGCCGGGAAGAGCAGGTTGCCCAAGGTCTTGGCCGCCCCGCGCAGCGCATCGGAGCTGTAGTAGGCCGGTTCACGACGATTGACCGCCAACTCGACGCTGGCGTCGTCGGCGATGCTGGCGGCCAGCGGCGGAAAGTCCCGGCGCTCATCCTTGCCCCACTTCACCATCTCGTCCGGCCGCAAGGTCGTGTCGCGCGCCCGGTTGACGACCAGGTAGATCGCCTCCGGCGGGATGGCATGTTGCCCGGCCATGACGTCCTTCACCAGGTGCACCGCCTGCAGCGCGCTGTAGACGCCCGGCGTATCGGGCCGCGCCACCAGCACCAGAGTGTTGGCTGCGCTGAGCGCGGTCGGCGCGATCTCCGGCGCAGAGACGTCCAGGATCAGGATGCCGTAGCCCGCCTGGGCCGCGGTATACGCCAGGTTAGTCAGCGCCGACGGACCCTCCTGCGCCTCGTAGCTGCCGAGCGCCACCGGATCGCGGAAGCCGACCAGGATATGGAGGCCGGTCTTGCGGTGGATCTGCACGGCTGAGCGCAGGCCGTCCACGGTAGGCGCCGCGCGCCAGGTCAGGAGGTTGGGCTCGGGCAGGATACCTTCCAGGATCAGGGGCGTCATGTCCGGCGCAGCCAGCCCGACCAGCAGGGTCGGCAGCCTGCGGGCGAGCGCCTCCATGGCCAGCGCCAACGCCACGGTGGACTTGCCCACCCCGCCCTGCGGCGACCAGACCGCGATGGCGCGCCAGCCGATCATCGCCACGCCCAGCTCGCGGCTGCCCGTGAAGCTGTCCGCCGGCTTCCCCGCGGCCGGCCGGCGCGCAACGACCGCCGCGTACACCTCGCCGGCCATAGCTGCGAAGTTCGGCTCACCCTCGGCCACCCGCAACACACAGGACACCTGGCGCACGGCGTCCGCCAGGCTGGCGCCCAGGTTGGCGGGCACGATGGCGAACGCCGCGCCGCGATAGGCGGCGAAGGTGTTGGCGAACTCCGGCGGCCCGCTAAAGACCACGACCTCGACGATGACCGCCTCGGGCTCCAGGGTCAGCTTGGCCCGCGCGTCATCGGCGCTGGTGGCAACCGCCTGCACGGCGAAGCGGGCGTCGGCGGCGAACGCGGCGTAGAACGCCTGGGCGTGGCCGGGCTGGGCGACGATCAGGAGGCGCACCGGCGGGATGGCCGGATTGGTCGCGGGCGATGGCGCGGGCGTGCCCCAGGAAGTCAGCGTCATCGCCGCGGCTCCTCGCTGGCGGCCTGGTTACGCATATCCGCCAGGGTCAGGCCTGCGGTGGTGTAGAGCTGCGGCGCCTCCGGCAGCAGCACCAGGGTGAAGCTGTTGTTCTGCGCCGCGTTGAGCGCGGCGATCAGCTCGACCGGGATCACCCAGCGCACCGGCGGCTCCTTCGGCTTCACGACGGGGGTTGGACGCGGGGCAGTGGTCGTCGTGGTCGTGAGCGGCAGCGTGCCGGTAATCACGCCACCCGCGGCCAGCTTCAGCGTGTCCGTGATGGTCTCGTAGCGCACGGGCTGGGCCTGCGTGCTGGCAGCCAGGACGAGCACACCCTCACGCACCGTCCCGGTGTTGCCGGTCGAGGAAGTTGCCGGCGTGCTGTCCATGCCGAGCGCGCCGCCACCGCTCTTGGTCACGGTCGCCGATGCCGCGGCGGGGGTGTAGGGCCGGGCCTGGAAGTCCGGTGACACATAGACCACGCGCAGCCCTTCCAGCAGACTCTTGGCGTAGATGTCACGATCGCCGTCGGCCAACGTCGCCACCATCCCCACCTTCATGCCAGGTCGCAGCAGGCCGGCCAGGCCGGTGTCCGCCTGCACCTTGACCGCGATGCCGCGTTCATCGGGCGCCAGGGTGACGGCCGGGCCGATGTGCCGCGGGGTCACCGGCTCCCCGGCGAAGCGCACCACGGCCAACGTCTGGCCGACGAACCGGCTTGGGTCGGCCACGGCATCGGCAGGCGCCCGCGCGGCGTCCACCTGGGCCGTGGTCAGATCGGCCGCGGCCAGTGTCGTGCCCGCGCCGAGATCACGCGCCGCTACGACCAGTGTGCGTTGCGGGGTCTCCTTGGGCCAGAGCGCCGCGACCAGCAGGATGGCCGTGATCAACCCGAGCGCGACCGGGAGTCCCCAGCGTTTTCTTTGCATGCCTTACCTCCGTGTTGGGTGAGTGCTTCGCCGGCGAGGTTCGCCAGCAGAAAATCGCGCGTCGCCACGCGCACGTCTACGATATGGCCGCCCTCCATCGTCACCAGGAACACCGGGAGGGTCGCGCCAGCGGCGAGTGATACCAGCCCCTGGTCGGGGAATGCTTCAGATGCCATGTCGCCTCAGCGGATGGTGATGCTGACCGTGCACGGCTCGCCGTAGTTGCCGGTGCGATCCACGGCGAGCAGCCGCAGCTGATAGGCCCCCTTGGGCACGGTCCGCGTGTTGAACTCGATCAGCAGCCCGTCGGCTACCGCGGCGGCCGAGCGGTACAAGAGCGTCCACCCCTGCCCGTCGGCGGACAGCTCGGCCTTCCAGTACTCCAGGTTCGGGATCGCCGCTGCGCCGTAGACGTTCCACCAGGGCGGCTTCCCGGTGACGATTTTGGTGATCTTGACCGTCGGCTGCGGGCAGGCCACGACGCTGAACGCCACGTCCTCCCCGCCGCTGGCTCCGCCTACGCCAAGTCCGCCCGTGCCGGGTGCCGGCACGCCGGGCAACGCGGGCAGCGCTGCGGGCGTCATACTGACCACGTCCCACCAGCCGCCGGTGGGGGACGGCTGCGGCGTCACGGTCGGCAGCAGGGCCGGGGTCGGTCCAGGGAGCGGCCGGGAGAACTCGCGATCGGCGATGGCGGCAAACAGCGCCACGATCGCCCCCGTGATGACCAGCATGAGCAGGACGTCCAGGCGGGCTCTCATGCGACCCTCACAGCACGATCCGGCCCAGCACGGCCTCGATGTCCTCGTCGGACGGCTCGCGCACGTTGAGCAGCAGCGGCTGGACATAGACCGGCTCCAGGCGGGCGCGGTCGGCCTGGTAGCCCAGCTTGACCACCGCCCGCGCCACCGGGATCGAGGCCAGGAAGCGCCGCCACGGCTCATCCACGAAGCCCTTCTCCGAACGGGCCAGCACCGCCGTGACCACATCGCGGTCCTTCGGATTCTTGAGCTGGGCCGCAAACAGGTTGTTGCACGAAGACAGGATCGCGGGATGGATCAGGGCCGGCGACTGGCACACCAGGTGCAGCCAGATGCCATACTTACGCGAGTCGCGCCACATGTTGGCAAACTGATCCGCCGTGGATGGACCGCCCCCCTCCTCGCTCGCCGGGGCGTTGTCCAGCCCCGAGAGGATTTTGTTGGCCTCCTCGAAGAAGATCTGCATGTGGGCAGG
>CAZMIS010000133.1:0-9970 GCA_964566325.1 uncultured Anaerolineales bacterium | reverse complement strand
CAGGGTGCGCGGACGCGCTGCCGCGTGATCGACCGGGGCTGGATCGGTAAGAAGGGGCAGGGCCTGCCGTTCGCCATCATCGAGGCCATCCCCGTCACGGGACGCACGCACCAGATTCGCCTCCACCTGGCCCATGTCGGCCTGCCCGTGTTGGGCGATGCGCTGTATGGCGGCCCCGCGGCCGCCTTCCCGCGGCTCTGCCTGCACGCGGCCGAGCTGGCCATCCCGCATCCGGCCACGGGAAAGCGCATCACGTTTCGGGCGCCGCTCCCCGCGCCGCTCGACCGCCTCGTGGCAGGCGTGCCTGAGCCCGCGCTGGCGGTGCTGCTGCACCCGCCCGCGCACATCCGCCAGGCCTGGCAGCAGGCGCCGGACGTCGTGCGCGGCCTGGTTCGCCTGGCCGTCGAGCGCCGCTCGCCCCTGGCGGCCGGCCCGGAGACGACCATCTACCGCGTGATCAACGCCGCGGGCGACGGGCTGCCCGGGTTGACGGTCGACCGCTTCGGCGATGCGCTCGTTGCCAGCATCTACGATGAGGACGATGTCATGCCCCCCGCGCCGATGCCCGACGGGCTGGCCCCGATGCTGGCGCAGGCCGCTGGGGCCCGGTCGGTGTACGTCCGGTACCGGCCCAGGCAGGCCAGCCGGGTGCCGGAAGAGGAAATGGCCGCATTGGCGCCGCCAACGCCGGTGTACGGGCCCGACCTGGGGACGGCGGGCGTGGAAGACCAAACCTCCGATGCGCTTGAGAAAACCTCCGAGGCCACCTCGGAGGTTTCAATCCCACCTGCGGCCGGGCCAACCTCGGAGGCTTCCGGCGGGACGGGCTTCGTTGCCCGCGAAGACGGGCTGGCCTACCTCATCCGTACCACGGAGGGCCTGAGCAGCGGCCTCTTCGCCGACATGCGGGAGAGCCGGGCGCGCGTGCGCACGTGGGCGGAGGGCAGGACGGTCCTCAACACGTTTGCCTACACCTGCGGCTTCGGGCTGGCGGCGACGGCCGGCGGCGCGGCGCGGGTGGTCAACCTCGACCTCTCGCGCAACGTGCTGGCGTGGGGCCAGGCCAACTACCGGCGCAACGGATTCGAGCCGGACCCACGCGATTTCGTCTTCGGCGACGTGTTCGACTGGCTCGCGCGCTTCGCGCGGCGCGACGAAACCTTCGACCTGGTCATCCTGGACCCGCCGAGCTTCTCCAGGACGAAGCAAGGCCGCTTCTCGGCCGCCAGGGACTATGCCTCTCTGGCCGAGCTGGCCGCGCAGGTGGTGGCGCCGGGCGGCCAGCTGCTGGCCTGCAGCAACCTCGCCGAGCTGCCCTGGCGTGCGTTCCGTGAGCGCGTGTTGTCCGGCGTGGCCGCGGCCGGTCGCGGCGGCCAGGTCGCAGGCGTGTATCACGAGCCCGCGCTCGATTTTCCCGCCGCGGGCGAGCCATATCTCAAGATGGCCCTCGTGCAACTCAGCTAGGCAGGCGGCACAGGGGCTGCGCGCAACCCACACCCCCTGCGCACACCGTGTGTCTGTGTCCGTTAGCGCAAACGGTGCTACAATCATCTCATCCTGACCCTGGGAGCATTCATGACGGCTCGGATTCTCACGGATTCAAGCCACCATCCCCAACCGTCTGTGGCGGATCAGTGGGAGCCGGCCTACCTTGCGCTGCACCGCAGCGGGGAGCTGCGCCGCCGCGCGCGCGCGGCCATGGCCACCCTGGCGCACTGTGAGCTGTGCCCGCACCATTGCGGAGTGGACCGGCTGGCGGGCCAGGCTCCGGCCGGCAAGCTTGGCGTCTGCCGCGTCGCGGCGGCCCCCGTCATTGCGTCGTGGAGCGTCCACAATTGGGAGGAGCCCCCCATTTCCGGTACGCGCGGCTCGGGCACGATCTTCTTCTCGGGCTGCACGGGGCGATGTCGCTTCTGCCAGAACTATTCGATCAGCCAGTTGGCCTACGGCAACCAGGTGACCATCGAGCGGTTCGCGGGCATGATGCTCGAGCTGCAGCGCCGCGGGGTGCACAACATCAATTTCGTCACGCCGACGCACTTCGTCCCGCAGATCCTGGCCGCAGTCAGCGTCGCGGCGGAGTGGGGACTCCGGATTCCGCTGGTGTACAACACCAGCGGCTACGAGCAGGTCGAGACGTTGCGCCTGCTGGACGGCGTGATCGACGTCTATCTGCCCGACATGAAGTACGCAGATGACGCGGTGGCCCGGCGGCTTTCGGGGTTTCCGAAGTACGTGGCTAACAACCGGGCCGCAGTGCGCGAGATGCACCGGCAGGTGGGGTCTTCGCTGCAGTGCGACGAGGACGGCATCGCGCGCCGCGGCATGGTCATCCGCCATCTCGTGCTGCCGGAGGGGCTGTCCGGCACGGCCGATATCATGCGCTGGATCGCCGCCGAGCTCTCGCCCGAGATCTACGTCAGCGTGATGGACCAGTACTTCCCGACGTATCGGGCGGTGGATGATCCGGTGCTCGGCCGCAAGATCACCGGGGAAGAATACGACGCAGCCCTGGCGGCCTTCGAGGACGCAGGGCTGACCAACGGCTGGCTTCAGGATCACGACTGTCAGGCTGGTTGAATGCACGACACCAAGCGCCAATCACTGAGCATCCAGGCTGTCAACGTTGGCCTTGCGGCCAATGTTGTGCTCGCGCTGCTGAAGGTTGCCTTCGGCATCGTCGGCAACAGCCCCGCGCTGCTGGCAGACGGCGTGAACTCCACGTCCGATGTGGCCTACTACGTCGTCGTGCGCGTCTTCATGCAGCTTGCCCGCAAGCCGGCCGACCGCGAGCACCCCTACGGCCACGCGCAGCTGGAGAGCATCGCGGCCGTGATCGTCGGCGCGTTCGTCATCACGACCGCGGTCGCAATCTTCTGGGACGCCGTCAACAAGGTGTATGCCCTCTGGTCGGGCCAGGGGACGTTCGGAGGGGCAGAGCCGGTCGCCTTCCTCGTCGCGCTCGGAACCATCGCGGTCAAGATCGGTCTCATGGTCTACACTCGCCGCATCAGCACCGTGACCGGCAACCTGGCGGTCGCTGCGCTGGTGAAGGACCACCGGAACGACGTGTTTGCCGCATCAGGCGCGGCCCTTGGCATCTTCCTGGGTCGTAGCGGCCTGCCCTGGGGCGATCCCCTGGCCGGCGCGGTGGTGGCGCTCCTGATTCTGCGCACGGGCGTGATGATCCTGTCCGACGCCTCCTCTGAGCTGATGGACAACGTGCCCAGCGACGAGCTGGCCAGCCAGGTGCAGGACGCGCTGTGCGACATCCCCGGTGTGGAATGCATCGAAGAGGTGTACGCGCACCGTTTCGGCCCCTACCTGGTGCTGAACGTGACGGCCGGCATCGACGGGTCGCTGTCCGTCGCGGCGGGCGATTCGATCGCCTCGGCCATCGAAGACCGGCTGTATGATCGGATCGACCTGCTGCGCCGCGTACACGTGCACTACCACCCCGTGGGCGTGGCGCGCGTGCCCGAGGCCGGCGTGCTCCCGAAGTCCATGATAGACGAATGATTAGCCATTGCAGCGTCTTTGTGCTATACTGACTTATCGAACGCGCGTATTAAGTGGACCTGCAGGCCTCCTGCGCCCGGCAGGTGATTAGCTACCTCTGGAGGTGTCGCCGTGCGCCTATCCGTCATGCAAGAGAACCTCGCCAAGGGCCTGTCCATCGTCGGCCGCGCGGTATCATCCCGCAGCACCCTGCCCGTGCTCAGCAACATCCTGCTCAGCACCGACGATGACCGGCTGAAACTGGCGGCTACGAACCTCGAAGTCGGGGTCAGCTGTTGGCTGGGCGGTCAGATCGAGGACGACGGCGCGGTGACGCTGCCGGCGCGACTGCTCACCGATTGGGTCAACTCGATGCAGCCGGGTCGCATCGACATGGAACTGAGCGTACGGACCATGAGCGTGCACCTGCGGAGCGGCCGGTCCGAGTCCAACATCAAGGGCATCGACGCAAGCGAGTTTCCCTTGATCCCCACCGCAGACGGCGAGCAGCCGCTGGGCCTGCCTCCCGCCACCATGCGGCAGATCATCGACCAGGTGGTCTTTGCCGCGGCGGACGCGAAGGACACCAGCCGGCCCGCGCTGACGGGCGTGCTCGCGAAGTTCGAGGGCGACCGCCTCACCCTGGCGGCCACCGATGGCTACCGGCTCTCCGTGCGCCGCACGATGCTGCCGGCCGCTGCGCCCGCGGACGCGTCGATCATCATTCCCGCCCGCTCGCTGGCCGAGGTGAGCCGCATCAGCGGCGAGTCCGACGGCGACCGGCCGGTGGACTTCGTCGTGGCCGGTGCGCGGAACCAGATCCTGTTCCGGCTGCACGGCAAGGGCGAGGGTGACAAGGGCGCATTCCACCAGGTCGACCTGGTGTCGCAGCTGATCGACGCCAAGTTCCCGGACTACAACGCCATCATCCCTAAGAACAGTGTCACGCGCACGGTGCTGGACACAGGGGCGTTCCTGCGGGCCCTGAAGGTCGCGTCCCTGTTTGCGCGGGACGCCAACGATCGCGTTGTGTTCACCATCACGCCGGGCACTGACACGGAGCCGGGACAACTGGCGATCCGCGCCACCTCACAGGAGGCGGGCGACAACTTCAGCGAGCTCGACGCACTGGTCGAGGGCACGCCGGTGGAGATCGCCTTCAACGTGCGCTATCTGATGGACGTCATGAACGTGATCGACACGCCGCAGGTCGTCCTGGAGACGACGCGCAGCGATCGCCCGGGCGTCATCCGGCCGGTCGGCGCGGGACCCGAGGAATTCACGCACGTCATCATGCCGATGCAGCTTCAGAAGTAGTCGGGCGTTGTGCGGCTCAATCATTTTTCGATCACCAACTTCCGCAACTATGCGCGGCTCGAGCTGAGCTTCCCCGCCCGCCTGAGCGTGTTCCAGGGTTCGAACGCGCAGGGCAAAACCAACCTGTTGGAAGCGATTCACCTGCTGGCCACCGCCCGATCGCCCCGGGCGGTGGCCGAGCGCGAGCTGATCAACTGGCTGGCCGTCGATGGACCTCTGCCGTATGCCCGCCTTGCCGCGGAGATCGGCGACGGTCAGGCCGTCGAGCGGCTCGAGCTCGTGCTGGAGCTGGTCAGCAACGGCGGCGCCGGGCCCCAGGTGCGCAAGCAGGTGCGCATCAACGGCGTGCCCAAGCGCAGCCTGGATCTGATCGGGCGCCTGCGCGTGGTGCTCTTTCTGCCGGAGGACGTGAGCCTGGTTTCCGGCGCACCCGGCGAACGCCGGCGTTACCTCGACATCGCGCTGTGCCAGGTGGACGCGCACTACTGCCGCAGCCTGGCCGCGTACAATCGTGCGCTCTCGCAGCGCAACGCGCTGCTCAAACGGCTGCGCGACGAGGGCGGCGACGCGGGCCAGCTGACCTTCTGGGATCACCAGCTGGCAGAGCACGGCGCGCGGGTGCTGCACCGCCGCGCGGTCGCAGTCGCGGCCCTGGACGAGCTCGCCCGCACGCGGCACCGCGAGCTGTCGGGCGGGGCAGAATGGCTGGCGCTGGCGTATCTCCCCAGCCCGGCGAACCCCAATGGGGTCTCCAGACGCCAGGAGCCGGTGAATGGCGCCGCGTACGCGGCCATGCCCGTCTCCGACCTCATGGAGTTGTTCGCCGGGCACCTCCGGGCGCAGCGCGTGCGTGACGTCGCGGCCGGCGTGACGCTGTCCGGCCCGCATCGGGATGACCTGGCCTTCCTCGTCGATGAGCGCGATCTGCGCACCTACGGTTCGCGCGGGCAGCAACGCACCGCGGCGCTGGCCACCAGGCTGGCCGAGGTGCAGATGATGCGCGAGATCGCCGGGGAAAGTCCCTTATTGCTGCTGGACGATGTGATGTCGGAGCTGGACGAGGTGCGGCGCCACGCGCTGCTCGATGCACTGGCAGACGTCGACCAGGCGCTCGTGACGACCACGGACTGGTCCGACTTCAGCGAAGAGCTGCTGGCGCAGGGCCGGCGCTATCACGTGTTGGCCGGCCGGCTGACCGAGCTGAGCTGAGTCCCCCCGGTCGGTCCGTCCGCGGTTCCTCCTCGGCGGCCGGCGCTTAGAGGTCCGGCGTTTCGCCCTCGCCGGAGTCGTCTTCTGTGGGTTTGCAGCCCAGGGGGTGCTTGCGCGGCAGGCCGCGGCCGCGCGGATAGCCGTCCGGCGTCTGCGCGATTTTGTCGATCACGACGAGCACGCGCGTCTCGGCCAGCCCCGGAATCTCGATCGGGATCAGCTTCGTCAGGCGGCCGCCCAGCGTCCGGATCCCCTGTTCCGCGCACATCGCCTCTTCGTGCGCGGCTGAACCCTTGTAGGCCACCACGCGGCCGCCGCGCCGCGCCAGGGGCAGGAGATACTCCACCAGCGTCGGCAGCGTGGCCACCGCGCGCGCGAGCACCAGGTCGTAGCCGGCGCGGTGCGGCTCCTTGAGGGCCAGTTCCTCCGCGCGGCCCTGCACCAGCCGCACGTCATCCAGGTTCAGCTTGCCCGCGATGTGTTCCAGGAAGCGCACCTTCTTGCCCGTTGCCTCGATCAGGCAGACGCGCGCGCGGGGCCAGACGAGGCGCAAGGGCAGGCCGGGAAAACCTGCGCCCGCACCGACGTCGACCAGGCGCACGTTGCGCGCCAGCAGGGTGGGGACCGGGATGCCTTCCTGGTCGGCCAGGGCCGGAATGAGTGCCAGGGAATCGAGGAAGTGGCGCGTGGTCACCTGTTCGGGGTCGGTGATCGCGGTGAGATTGAACTGCCGGTTCCACACCAGCAGCTCCTCTCTGTAGGTCGCAAACGCGGCCGTCTGCGCGGGGGTCAGGGTCAGTCCCATCTGCGCCGCGCCGGCGATCAATCTATCCACGAGACCTATCGTACAAGACGACGCACGATCGGGCAAAAGACGCAGCAGGAGTTCCACATGCGCTGCCGATTATTCTAGCCGCAGAGGTCACAGAGGTCGCAGAGAGGGTCAGAGGGTGTTCTTCCTCCCTTCTCTCTGGGTGCTTTGCGGTCAGCCGTCAGGGAGCGGGCGCGGCGATGGTCGTGGGGACGCCCAGCCCGCGTGCCGCGATGCAGCCGGGCGCCCACCGCTCCGCCGCGCTGCAGAGCAGGCCGGCTGCGCCCTGCCAGAGCGGCGCCCAGCCCGGATCGATGGTTTCGGCGTACCACAGCGCCTGGGGCGGCGGCTCGGCCGTGAGCGCGACCCGATAGGTTGGGCCCGACTCCGCGCCCGGGCACAGGATGACGGGCTGGTCAGATCCCGCGCCTGGCGCCTCAACCGCCGGCGCTCCGGCCGCTTCTGCCTTGCGCTGCGCGACGGCCTGCTGGGCGTCCGCGCTGCGGCCTGCGTGCCATTCGCCCGTGGCCACCTGCTTCAGTTCCTCGAGCTCCAGGTACAATACGTCTGCGGGCGCCGCGATCAGACCGGCGGCCAGCGCCTCGCCGGCCGCGGCCGCGGCCCAGTGCTGCGCAACCGCCATCACGGCGGCCAGCGCGTCCCACGCAACGTCGGCCGCGACGATCATCTCGTGCACCTGGGCCAGCAAACGTTCGAGCTCCCGGCCCTGTTCTGCGCTCAGCCGGCTGCGGATCCCGGCCAGGGCCAACCGGCGCTGTTCCGCGGCGCGTGCCTGCGTCCAGCGCGGAGCCCCGCGCCAGGCCGGCAGGGCGAGCAGGTCCGGCGAGTCGTCCCAGCGCCGCGCATCGGGCCGCAGCTCTCCCGGGCCGCGGTGGCGCCAGGGCGCCAGTCCGGCCTCTATCTCGGGATCGCCGGCCGGCCGCGCGGCCGCGCGGGCCACAGCTTCCGCCATTGCGACGGAGGGCAGGCCTTCGATCCCGAGATAGAGGCCGGCGACCTGGTCGGGCGAGCCGCCGGGCAGCCATTCGGCCAGCCGCGCCCGCAGCGCCCAATCCGTCGCGTTGAGTCCCATGCGCGTGAGAAAGTAGGTCTTCAGCGCGGCGTGCGCATTGGGCTCGAGCTCCTCCATCACCTGCAGCAGGTCGGCCTGCGCCCACGAGAGCCCGCGCACGAAGGCGAGCCAGCGCAGCAGTCGGGCCCGCGTGCTGTGCGCCTCGCCCTGAACGGCCGCGAGCCGCGCCTGGCAGCGCTTGACGAGCGAGCCGCTCTGCAGCCGCGCGATCAGCCCTGCAGGCGCCTCCGGCCGCACCGGTCCCAACCAGGCCGCGCCGGCCAGTGACCGGTCCGCCGCTTCCACGGCCTCGCTGTTGAGGCAGGCCATTCCCTGCTGGAGGCGCCACCAGGGACCTGCAGCGACCTGCGCGGGCGCGCCCAACTCGAGATAAGCCGCGCGCAGTCCGCTCTCTGCGGGGTTGACCAGCAGCGTCCAGGTGAGCGGCAGAACACGGCCGCTGAACAAGTCACGGGCCAGGTCTCTTGTCCAGCCGACCTGGCCCGTGTGCGGATATGCGGGGGAACTGGTTATCACCAATGGGACCCTCTAGCCGGCCTGATCCGCACTGCTGATGCCCAGGAGCAGCAGATCGACGATGCCCGTCAGCCGGTCGGTGAGGGGGTAGGGCTTGCTGCTCTCGCACCAGCGCACGAGTTGCTGAAGGTAGAGCGCGTCGAGGGCGGCCGCCAGCCCGTCCGGATCCAGGTTCGGATTGACCTCACCGTGATATTGCGCCTGGCGAATCATCAGCGAGGCGATCGGTTGGAGGCTGAAGCCGCCGGCATCGCCCGCCAGCAGATCGGGCGCGCTGACGCCCTTGCGGAAGATGAGGGAGACGAGCGCGCGGTCCTGCTCCAGGTTGGCCGCGAGCGCGGCCATCAGCCGCTTGAGTTTGCCGATGGACGACCCGCGACCATTGCCGTTATTGAGTGCGCTCGAGCCGAGCCGGCCGATCTCCCGCGTGCCCAGATAGCGCAGCACCGCATCCTTGGTCGGGAAGTAGTTGAAGAAGGTGCCCTTTGCCAGGCCCGCGTAGCGCGTGATCTGGTCGACGGTTGTGCCCTCGTAGCCTTGTTCGCGGAAGAGGTTCAGCGCTGCTTCGTAGATGCGCTCTCGCCGTTCCAGCTTAGCCTGCTCGCGCCGGCCCCGCATAAGCTCCGCCATGTGATCCTCCCAGGAGGGCCTGTCTGCACCACCGTGTCAGGCAGGTCGCTGTCGATATTGTCTGTGTTGTGCTTCTGAGTAAGGAGACGCCGGGAGGCCGCGGAGGATACGGGAAAAATGACCCGAGTTCAAAAATCCGTCGCCGGACGCGAACGGCGCGAAACCAATGCCACCGGTTTCGCGCCGTTGATAACAGGCCGGGTGATTAGCGCCGAGCGAACTTGTCGGCCACAGCCTGCCAGTTGATCACGTTGTAGAAGTTGCCGATGTACTCGGGTCGCCGGTTCTGATACTTCAGATAATAGGCGTGCTCCCAGACATCCAGGCCAAGGATCGGGGTGTCGCCGCTCATCAGCGGGCTGTCCTGGTTGGCGGTGGAGTACACATCCAGGCTGCCGTCGCTCTTGACGACCAGCCACGCCCAACCACTGCCGAACCGGGTCGCCGCGGCATTGCTGAACTTCTCCTTGAACGCATCGAAGCTGCCGAAGGCCTTGTCGATGGCCTGGGCCAGCTTGCCCGTGGGCGCGCCGCCGCCATTAGGGCCCATGATCTGCCAGAACAGGTTGTGATTCACGTAACCGCCGCCGTTGTTGCGCACCGTGGTGCGAATCGACTCAGGTACGCGGTCGAGCTTGGCCAGCAGTTCCTCCACCGGCAGGTTCTCCCACTCCGTGCCTTCGATGGCCTTGTTCAGGTTGTTCAGGTACGCAGCATGGTGCTTGTCGTGATGGATCTGCATCGTCATCGCGTCGACGTACGGTTCGAGCGCGTCATAAGCGTAGGGTAGGGGTGCCAACTGATGTGCCATTGAAACTATCCTCCTAAAGCATTGCGTTTGACTCATCTTTCGCTCATTCTCAAGATGAGTTCTGAGATGGTATTGTGAGCCGGCT
>CAZMIS010000132.1:0-9980 GCA_964566325.1 uncultured Anaerolineales bacterium | reverse complement strand
TATGCGCCGCGCCGCATTAACTCGGCGGTTGTAACGCCCGTCCCATAGCCGTAGTCCAGCACGCTCTTCCCACTGATATCACCGAGCGCGGCGTAGTGGTAGGCCTCGGCCTCCGCGAAAACGGGCGAGGCGTACACGCCCACTATGAGCGCACTGCCATCGCGGGCGAACTCGTCCGATTCGTGCCATTTCTGCTCGAGTCTCTGTTTGATGTCCTCGGTCATGGGCATTCATCTCTATGTTGGTTCGTTATGGTGTTGAGGTTGACTCCATGCAAGAACCTGACATGGCCGTCCGCTGTTCTGTCAGGACAAGACTGTAGGTGTTCTCACGACATGGAATGAGGGTCAGGTACCACTGATTGCCAATAGCCAACAGCATAGGAGGCCAAGGGCGGGTTGCAGGCGATCAGACACGAGGAGTCCGGCTCATGCTACGCGCCCGCCAAGCACCCGGCGATATACCTCGAGCGTCTGTTCCGCTGTTCGCCTCCAGGAGAAGGTGGCGGCACGCGCAAGGCCTCGTTCGCGCAGCGAGGCGACAAGCGCGCGGTCCGAAAGGATGGCACTCATCGCTGCCGTTAGCGCTTCTTCATTCCCCGGCTCGACAAGAATGCCGGCTTCCCCGACGACCTCCGGTAGGGAACTGCTATTGGATGCGATGACCGGTGTTCCGCAGGCCATGGCTTCCAGTGGGGGCAGCCCGAATCCTTCCTCCAGGGACGGAAACACGAAGACTGCGGCCGCATTGTACAGTATGACCAGATCTTCAGCGCTGACTGCCTCGAGAAGGGCCAGGTCGCCTTCGATACCCAGTTCACCGGCTACCGCCAGCAGTCGGTCCCGCAACCCTCGGTGTGTGCAGACCAGGACCAGCGGATGCTTTGCACGCAAGTCCTTAGGGAGCGCGGCGTAGGCGCACATCAACCCCTGCGTGTTTTTGCGAGGCGCGACAGAGGCCATTCCAAAGACGAAATCGGTGGTGCCCCATTTGTGTCTTGCAGTCTCGGCTATCGCGTTAGCGGGCAGCGGACGACATGCTTCGTCTGGAGCCTCCAGAGTGACGGTGACCTCGTCGGCACGCAGCCCGAACCTCGCGATGATCTGGCGCTTGGAGTACTCCGAGACAGTGATCACGTGCGCCGCGCGCCGTGCGGTGGCAGCCTGAACCGTGCGGCTGTAGACGCGCATGGCCCATCTCTTGGTCTGCGTCACCCTGGGCAGCGGGTCTGTGAACTCAATCGTGTCATGTAGGGTCACAACAACCGGCACGGAAGTGCGGACTGCCCCCGTTGCTGCCACGGCGTGCAATAACGCAGCCCCTTCCCGACCGGCCAGCCTCGGCAACTGCACCTGCTCGCGCCATACGACGCCGATACTTCCAGGCCGTCCGACAATAATTCCGCGCCAGTCTCTCGGTACGGGCGCAGGCCGATCGATGGCCAGCAGGTAATCGTAGGCGCCATCAAGTTGAGACAAGTTGTATACCAGGTTCCTGGCGTAGGTCTTGTATCCTCCCGGCTGTGGGTGGGAGATGGCGATGCCGTCGATCAGGATGCGAGGCTTCACCACTTCCCCCATGCCACATGCCAGTGGCATACAGCGCTCTCTTCGTATGCGGCACGCTTGGTGATTGCTGTGGCGATGCCGAACGCCAGAGCCTTTGCGAGGGACGATGCCCGGAAATTGGCGGCGACGATCGCGCCGGCGGTGCTGCCGGCGTGTTTCCTCAGGTACAGGGTCTTGCCTCGGTAGTTCCTCGTGCGCTGTGCGACACTCGACCGGCTTGCGCTGGCGCCACCGAAGTGCGTGACGGATATCGACGCGTCGTACCACACCTCCCACTTCGCCTGTTTCATCCGCCTGCACCAGTCAACCTCCTCGGAATTCATGAAGAACGCCTCATCGAGCGGTCCCACGCGCTCGATCGCCTCGCGTCGGGCAAGCAGGCATGCGCCGCCCACCCAGTCACACTGAACCGTGTCTTGGCTGCGCTCCGGAGGAAGGCTGGGGTAGTACGGGTTCCGTGTGAGTAGCTGAGTGAGTCCCCACGACTCGAGCACCACCGATCCGGTAGTTGGGAAGTGGTTGGGGCCGGCTTGAAACGTGCCATCGGGATTGATGAGCCTTACCCCTACGATACCGGCTCGAGGATGGTCGTCGGCGAAGTCGATGAGCGCTTGCGGTACGCCGGCAGGCACGATCGTATCGCTGTTGAGTAGCAGGATATATCGCCCCGCCTCCTCCCGCATCGCTTGGTTGTTTGCCGCGGCAAAACCCACGTTCGTGGCGTTCTCGATCAGTGTGACCCACGGGAATCGCTCGCGTACCATCGCTTCGGACCCGTCCCCTGATGCATTATCGACAACAATCGTCTCGATTGAAGAAGGGCAATCTTCAATCTTCAATCTGCAATCTTCAATCGATCGCAGGCATTCCGCGAGCATCTCCCGCGTGTTCCAATTCACGATGATGATTGAAAGATCAACCTGGTCGGGCTTCAATCTTCAATCTTCCATCTTCAGTCTTGAATCGGCATTGTCCAACGCGACAAGCCCGCCCATGAACAGCCACACCAGCACGCTGGCCTGGAAGCCGGGGAATCCGACATTGTAGACGAAGGGGAGAATCCAGTCGGCAAGGAGCATGATCACGAGCGAGGCCGCGCCGGCGGCGAGCATGCCGTTGACGTAGCCGCCTGCGAATCCTCCAGGGTATCGGTTGCGCAGCCTGAGCCCGAGCCTGGCAATCTCGATCGCGAACCAGAAGAAGAGCACCAGCCCTACGATTCCGCCATGAGCGAACAGGTCCACGTAATTGTTGTGTGAGTTCACGCTTGGCTGCAGCCAATACGCGCGCTGGTACGCCAGGGGCTCCATGTTGGCGTATGGCCTGTAGCCGGCCGGGCCCAAACCCGTGATCGGGTTGCGCATGGTGACTTCGAGCACGCGCTCGATCAGCACGAGCCGCGAGCTTCCGCTGAGGACCCATTCCTCGTCGCCACCGGCGAACTCGTAGACCGACGGGACCAGGATTCCCAACACAGCAAGAACGAGTACGACTGCGATGACTGGCCAGCGTAGACGAGGGAAGCGCAGCCAGAACAGGACGGCCAATGCAACTCCAAGCCCCACCCAGTTGGACGCAGCCTCCTGCTGCTGTACGAACGCGTAGACAAACGCACTCGCAAGCACTGCCACCAATCCCCACCTGGCCGGTCGGCGCAGGGACCGGTTAAAAAGCAACTGGCCGCCTGCGAGGCTCGCCAGCAGGGCCCAAAACGGTGCACGGACGAAGGCGATGGTCGACACGCGTTCCATGACACTTCCGAGGCCGGGCAGCTGGCGGCCGATTGCCACCCCGCCACCCAAGACGAGAAAGACCCACGTCATTCGGCGGAGCCAGGTTTCGCCAGTCGCCAGGTTCGCGGTCAGCCAGAGTGCGCCGGCCGAAAATGCGAAGATCGCCCATTGGGCCAGCTGCACCAGGAGGAAGTTGCTGCTGCGTGGGACCATCGGGTCCCACGTGGCAATGCCAATGAGAAGCGACAGCACGCTTGCGCCGAGGAAGAGTAGCAGCGGCCGGTTCAGCCTGCTGCGCACGGCGTGCAGCCTGCCACGCACGATCATGGCCAGGAGCCAGACCACCAACATGGCCGGCACCAGCAACGTGGCCGCGTTGAGGCTGACTTCGGTGCCCGTGCCGAACTCCAGCGGGACGACCAGCGCGGCCAGGATCAGCGCGGGCAACCCCAAGGCCGGCCGCGCCAGCAGCACGGCGCCGCTGATGCCTGCGAGCAGCAGCCCTGGCCAGAGCAGCGAAGCGCGACGGCCGAGCAGGAATGCCAGCACCAGTACGGCCATGACGACCAAAGCCGTAAGCAGATCGAGTTGTCGCGATCGTTTATGGAGCGCTGCGATCATACCGGCCCTCACTCGTCCCAAGTATTGGCACGTCTGCCCGATCGCGTTTGGGCTGCGCTACGATGTAGGCAAAGTCGCTAGGCAGGTCGCCGCATTCCATCAGGGCGTCTTCGATTTCGAAGAGCATTTGCAGCATCTGCGCGCCCTCACTTGTTTCGAAGTTGCCGGCGATGTCAGCGAGCAGGAACTGCAGGATCGCTCCGCCTAGCGGACGGAATTCTACAATGTCGAAGTACTCGCGCAGCACAGGCATAATGTCGGCCGAGCGGATCGCCTCGGACGGGTCAATAGCGGCGACCGAAGCGGCTGTCGGTAGGTTGGCGCTGGCGCGGAGCAGCGGCTTGCCTGTCTGCTGCGCCTTGGCAAGTTGTGCGCGCCTCCGAAGTGCCGGCAGAAGGTCTCCGTCCTTAAGCTTGGCGATGAAACGCCGCATGAATGACCGACGCCTAGCGGCACCGGGTTGGTTTGATTCCAGCTGCAGGCGAGCTCGGACGACGTGTTTGTACGCGTCAGGCAGCAGGTCGTTGCACGCTTGGATCAGCTGTCGCTGTCGGGCAGGGAATTGGAAGCGCGTGGGGCCGATGTATTCATTCAGCACAAACAGCCCACCCGGCTTGAGAGCCGCGGCCACCTGCTTAAACAGATGTTCGAGCTCTGTCACGTGATGCACCGATCCTGCGGCCCAGACCGCGTCATATCGCGCTTCGGAGAGTTCCATTGTGTTCAGGTCACCCACAGCGTAGTTGATGTGCTCGTAACCAGAGTCTTGGGCTGCCTGACACGCCTTCCGAATTGAGCCTTCTGCGATGTCGAATGCGTCGCAGGCAACGAAAGCCCCTAGGGCAGCGAGCTGCCGCTCCAACCGACCGGTGCCGCACCCCAAGCTCAGACACCGCGCTAGAGGAAGGCGGCCCGCCAGGTGTGTCGCCAGCGCATGGACGACCCAGTCCGCGTCAGCACGGCCCGACATCTTGATGTTCCACCGGCGCTGCACCGCAGCCAGTTGCAGCCAGTACAGCCCGGATGTGGTCTCCCAGCTATCGTCGTTGCTCCAGTGCTCCGCTACTCGCCTGAGATCGCTTCCTGCCATACCTTCGCCTCCATGATGATAGGCGCTACGTCGTTGTCCATCTGGCTCTGATGGACTCGGGCTCCCGAAACCATCTGATCGTCTCCAATAGCCCTTCGTTCAACGACACTTGCGGCAAGAAGCCAAGGCAGAGTATCTTGTCGATCGACACCTCCCACCGTTGGGCATCTCCCGGCCAGCTGCTGCCAGTGTAGGTGATGCGTGTGGTGCCGTCAAGACCCAGCGCCGCGATGAGTTGATGGGCAAGCTCCGTTACGGTCGTGCTTGTTCCGGAGGAGACGTTGTACGCTTCGGACGCCGCCCCGCGCTCAGCCAAGAGCATCAGGCCCTGCACTGTGTCAGCGACATAGGTGAAATCGCGTTTCTGCTGCCCGTCGCCCAGCACCTCAAGCACCGATGGGTTGCGCCGCAGCTTGCGCAGGAAGTCCAGGACGACGAAGCGCGCCATCCGCGGTCCGTACGTGTTGAAGATACGAGCGATCACGACAGGCATCTCGTAGACGCGGCTGAACATCCTGGCAGTCAGTTCAGCACATGCCTTGCTGGCGCCGTAGGGGGAGATGGGGTTCACTGCGTGTTCTTCCACGATGGGAAACACCTGCGGTTGACCGTAGACTGCCCCCGAAGAAGCGAGGACGACCTTCTTGCAGCAGCCGCACTCTCTCAGCGCGTCGAGAACCACAAATGTTCCCGCGCTGTTGGTTTCGAAGTCGTAAGCGGGGTCGTCCACCGACCCCGGCACCGAAGCGTTTGCGGCCAGGTGAAAGACCACCTGGGGCTGGCAACGCCCTACCACCTCCCGCACGCGTGTGGCATCCCGCACGTCGCCGACCGCGACTTCCACGGCGTTCCGTACGGCGTGCAGGTTGTCCAACGTCCCTGCTTGCAGGTTATCCAGCACCCACACGCTGGATCCCTGGGCCACCAGTGCCTCCACGAGGTGGCTGCCGATGAAGCCGCAGCCACCGGTCACCAGGACCGAGGCCCCCTTCTGGGTGCCGGGCGCGGCGCCGCTCTGATTGTTCATGCTCACGTTGAAGTTCCTTGCACTGGGGCAGATGTAATGCGGGCCAGGATATCACGATACTGCCCATACATGCGATCGGCCGAGTATTGTTCGGCCACCAGCCGCCGCCCGGCCGTGGAGAGTCGCTGCCGCAGGTCATGGTCCCGAAGGAGCCGCTCGACGCAGGTCGCGAACTCCTCCGGTGTGTCCGCAAGCAAGATATCCTGTTCGTGCGTCACCTCCAGCCCCTCGGCACCAACTCGTGTGCTGACGACCGGCGTGCCCCACGCCATCGCCTCGATGATCTTCAGTCGCGTCGAGCCTCCTGCCAGGATCGGCACGATGCAGATGCTGCTCCGTGCGAAATAGGGCCGGATGTCATCCACAAATCCGGTGAACTCGATCTGCGGACACGCGTCGCGAAGGGGTGTCAGGTTTCGGTCCGCCGGGTTCCCTGTGACCCGTACTTTGAGCAGTTCCCTGCCCTGAATCAGAGGGAACACCTGCGTTGCGAACCACACCATGGCCTCGTAGTTGGCGATGTATCCGAACGATCCTGCATAGAGCAAGCTGTTGGGCTCGCGCGGACCGAAGTCGCCAACGTAGTCTTGCAGGTCCAGAACGTTCGGTACGACGATGCATTGGTCCGGCGTATGAACAAGATCAGCGAACAGAGTGCGCTCGTTTTCCGATGTCACGGTGACAACGTCGATCGCTCTCAGCAGGTGGCGGGTGAAGCGGCGCAGATGGCGCCAGGTGTACTCGTTGCGTGCGCGCCGGAGGAGGGGGGTCGTCGCCTTGGGCCGCAGCACGCCCAGTTCCAGCGAGTCCGCAACCAGGGGCCGGACCCCCAGCCGGACCAGGCTGTGCAGCGTCGAGCTCGGTGCGCCCGAAATCGTCGCGACCACCGCGTCGGGTTGATCCGCCAACCGGGCCGCGATGAGACGTTCGAGGGGCAGGTTGTGCTTGTAGCGCGCTGTCGCCGGCACCGGGTCGATGAGCGTGCGAAGCGCCTTCCCCACGCTATAGGAGTAGGGGATGGCGGGCACGCTCTGCACCGTGTGGCAGAACTGCTGCAGGTGGGCGGTTCCTGCAGCAACTTGATCCGGAGTCATGGTGTTCACCTGGGCCACCAGGTCGATCTCGGCCAGCCGCGCGAGCTGACGCACCAGGCTGTAGGCGCGAATCTTCGCCCCCGCAATCGGAGGGTAAGGAAACCATTCGGATACGACCAATAACCTCATGCTTCAGCCCAGGAACTTGCGATAGTCAAGCGTGTAGGTCAACACATCCGGCCGCGTGCCGAGCTCGCGGGCCGGAACTCCCCCGACGATGCTCAACGGCGCAACGTCCTTCGTGACCACCGCGCCGGCCGCCACGACCGCGCCGCGGCCGATGGTGACGCCGGGCAGGATGATGGCCCGCGCGCCGACAAACACGTGATCGCCTATGGTGACCGGACCGCCCTTGGACGCGAACTCCGGGCTGCTCATGTCGTGGTGCAGCGAGAAGATCATCACCCCTTCTGAGATATTCACGTTCTCGTCGATGGTGAGATTCCGCCGCCCATCCAACAGCACATCACGCAAGATCACGCAGTGAGCGCCGATCCGGACCTGGCTCGGCCGGTAGAACCGGCAGTTGCGATGTATGCTGGTCTGTTTTCCGATGTTTGCGCCCAGACACCGCCATAGCAGGCGCCGCACCCGGTTGGAGGGCAGCCAGCCGATCGCCTCCGCGGCGTAGTCGCGTGCGTCATAGGCCAGCCAGTAAATCACATTCAGCAAGCGCTTGACCGGCATCGGCAAGCGGGACAAAGAGCGCGGGCGTGACATTCTACACCTGGCCTTTGGCGGATGCTTCGCTCTGCGTGCTTAGCGGGGTTCGCATCCTCAGGAGCGAACGGCCCCGCCTCGGGCCGGAGCGCCCGAGTGCGAAATCCCACAGCCCTTGCAGGCGAGCCAACGCGCGCGCGGCCTGGCCGTTCTTGAGATCGCCCAGCATGTGCCAGTGCTCCCGTATCGCCACGCGCGCCATGGCCGGCCGTCGTTGTCTCGCCGGCAGGTTACGCCTGAGGAACCACAGCGCGTTGCGCGCCATGTAGTAGGTGACCGCCGGCGAGCCGCGACCCTGTTGCGCCTCGACCTCGTGCCACACCACCGAGGCGGGCACGGCCAACACGGGGAACCCGGCGCGGCGGGCCTGCATGCACCAGTCAGCTTCCTCGTAATAGAGAAAATAGCTCTCTTCGATGAGACCGACCATCTCCCAGATGCAGCGCGGGGCAAGCATGGCGCTGCCGGCCGCATAGCCGACCGGGAAGGGCGGCGCTCCCTGCCAGCCAGGGTAGGGTTCTCCGCTGTGCAGCCGCACCGGCGAGCCGTCACGCCAGTCGATCTCCGCGCCCAAGGCCCAGAGGACGTCCCGCCGCACCATCTCGCACACGGCCGAGGTGACGATCGCCGGTGCCGCGGGCGGAAGGGCAGCATTCAGGAGCGGCTCAAGGAAGTCGGGAGCCACAACGATGTCGTTGTTCAGAATGAGGATAGCGTCCGCACCGTGTTCCAGGGCGAAGCGAATTCCGACGTTGTTGCCGCCGGCGTAGCCCAGGTTGGCCCCCGTCTCCAACACCTCCACCTCGGGGTGATGTTGGCGGATCAACGGCACCGAGTCGTCCCCCGACCCGTTGTCCACCACGATGATCCTGGCGTTGGGATAGGTGACGCGCGCCAGCGAGGCCAGGCACGCAAGGGTCTCGGCGGGCTTGCACCAGTTGAGCACAACTATCGCGACCAAGGGCTGGTTCATTGGGCGCCTCGGCCGGCTGCGATCAGATGCTCTTCGATCTCCTGCACCGAGCGATCCCAGCCCCACTGCGCCAGGACAACCTCGCGGCCCTGCTGGCCCAGGCGCGCCAGCCGCGGCCGGTCAGCGAGGAGGTCGATTATGGCGCGGGCGAAGGCTGCCGGATCGCGCTCGACCAGCAGACCCGTCTCCTCGTGGCGGACCGTCTCGCGCACGCCCGCCTCGTTCACGCCGACGACGGGTGTGCCGCAGGCCATCGATTCCAGCGCCACGAAGCCGAAGGGTTCCATGACCGGTGCGTACACCGTGAGCAGCGCACGGTTGTACGCCTCCACCAGCGCATCATCGCTGACGCCGGCGCGGAAGTCAACCATGACGCCCAAGCTGTTGGCCAGCTCAACCAGGTAGGCGTATTCCGGTGGGTTGACGGCGTTGCTGATGATGGTCAGGCCGGGTCGTTGGGAGGCCTCAATCTGCGCCAGGCTGCGGATCACCAAGTCGAAGCCTTTGTTGGGCACCAGCGCGCCGACCGAAACAACGCGATGCTCCTCGTCCAGCCCTATGGGGCGAAACCGCTCCGAGTCAACACCGAGACGGCCGACGTGGGCGAACGCTCCGTACGTTCGGTAGAAGGTCTCGCGCGAGTAGTGAGAATTGACCAGCACTGAATCGGCTGCGACCGCGTTCGCACGGTCCAGGCGGCGCAGGGTCCGGCGATAGAGGCCAGGGAACGGATCCACCAGGTTGCCCACGCGCTGGGCGCGGGAGAAGCGGTTGTAGGGCCGATCGGCGCGCGGCTCATAGAGAAGACGGGGCGGCTCCGCGCAGTAATAAACCGATGGCGTGTGCAGGAACTTCAGCAGCCCCGGGCTCTGGCTGAACTGGCAGTTGTGCACGAAAACGACGTCATGGCCCCCCTGATCGATCTGCGCCGCGATCCGGCGCTGCAGCCCCTGCAGTCGCAGCAGGTCCAGGCTGCGGATCGCCTGGTTGAGCCGGCCGAAGGGCGACCGGGCCAGCGGCAGCGGCCGGAAGGGGAACACGACATGTTCTTGAACGCAGGGCCGCAGATCGCAGAAGTCATGATCGGCAGTGGAAAGCGTATAGACATCCACCTGATGCCGCTCCGCCAGCCGGCGGGTCATCTCGAACAGGGC
>CAZMIS010000131.1:0-10011 GCA_964566325.1 uncultured Anaerolineales bacterium | reverse complement strand
GTGCGCCTGCTGCTCCTCCAGGAGGTGATTGAGGTGGGTTGCGTCGTCAAACGTCTGCACGACAAACGTGAGGTCCTCGTACTGGCGAAGCGACTGTGCGGCGGTGTTGACGAGCTGCTGCTGATCTGTGTCGAGGAGTTCCGTCAACTCGCGCCGGCTCTGGCGGAGGCTGCGCAGGGTGCCTGCGACATACTCCTTGTCGCTGATGTTACTGAAGATCTCGGGCGTCACGCCAGATTCTTGGAGCTCAGCTTCGAGGTAGGCAAGGCCGGCGGTGACGGCGAGTGGCTTCGCGGTTCTGAATTCGAGCATATCTTCCTTAGCCTGACTGATGCGGAAGACATAATTGCGGCAAATCTCGCGGATGACTTCAACCTGGCCGACCTGCTTCGCCATCTCCTCCAAGCGCGCGGACTGCATCGAGTTGTTGGCGACCACCGCAAGGGTGGCGACGTCAAAAAGTGTAGATATCCAGCCCATGTGAGTGTCCTCCGTCTCTAATGAGCTTCTTGGCTAATTGATCCCAATTCGGAACTGATCTCTTCAAGGGACGCGATTGCTGCAGTCAGAATTTCGTCAATGGGTCTCCACAAATCCTTGTCAAAGCGGCGTTGGCGCGCGTCATTCCACCTTTTGTCATCAAGTAGTCGCCGCACTGCGCGGCGGCCTTCCTTAATTGGCGCGGCTGTGGAAGAAATCATCTCGCAGCCCTCGAATGTCTGCATTTGTTAGTCCCAGGGATCGGATTCGTGCGCACGTCTGTTCTGAGGCTTGCTTGTTGTGCAGCAGCCAGGACTTGAAGTCATCGACATCGTCATCGGGGATGTATAACAGGCTTTCATCACGGAGGTAGGCAAAGATCTGCTCGTCAGTAGGCTCTCCGCTCATCCCCCCCGGTACGGGAAGGTCTCGGTAACGTTTAAGCGTGTCCCGAAGCAAGGACGCGTCGTCCATGGTTAGCGGGCCCTCACCATATCCGAGAAGGAGGCTGAAGTCGTCATAGTATGCCCTGTATCGTGCCTCGGCGCTTTCCCTGTCCACTTTCGTCTTAACAGAAGCGATTCCTTGGTCGGAGATCAAGTCGAAGATATGATAGTTTGCTCTTTTTTCATTTAGATTTCGGGCGCCACGCCCCATACTGATTAGTCCCCCCGCTTCGCCCACAATTCCTGCTACACCAATCCAGCCGATTGCCTTCTTCTTCTCTTCCAGATCAGATGCCGCCCTGCTATAATGCTGAAGCGTTTGGTTCAGTCTCTTTAGCTCAGCTTGGGCCTTCTTGATCAAAGGTAAAGCTTGATCCAGTTTCCGTAGTGCCGCCTTCTGGCGTTCCTTGACTGACCCGAGCCGAACTCGCAGACGAGCGATCTTGGTTAGGTTGAACTCGACAACACGATTCGACGCTGGGTGTCCCTGCGTTCTCCAGAACTTCTCCTCACGGTCAAGCTCCGCTTCTACCGATCCCAGTTCCGTGTTTGCCCGTCTGTGGGTCTCTGCGATGGCAGCGCCAAGTTGATCCAAAGCGCGGCCGAGCTCATAGAGACACTGGGAATCTACCGCGGCCAAGCTACTCATTCTGTCATCCCTGCAAGTACTGCTCCAGGTCCGCCGCTTTTCTCGATACGTACTGCGCGTACTGCGGCGCCTCGTTGATAAATCTCTTGATTGCGGTCAGGGTCTGACTCCAGTCTTGCATGAAGCGCTGATATTGCGCATCGTTCCAACTCTCGCCGACCTGTCTTGCCTGTGCGTCGATGCGCTTGACTTCACCATCGAGCGATCCAACGAAACGGGTCAATGCCTGCGAAAACCGCCGCATCTCTTCAGGATTGCCGTGCACCTGGGACATAGGCTGCTCCTTTTTATGAACCCATCTTCTGCCGGATAGCGAAATCTACCATTACGAACATGCGACCCCAGAAGTACTTCGTCATAACTTGCTCGTCAGTCGTGAAGACTCGCCTGACGAGCTCCGCCCGACTGGAGTCGATCTTTTGATGCACCGCGCTGCGCTTGCTCTCGGTATCAAAGAACCGGCGGTTGATCCAGCGCGCTAGGCTAACTACCGCTAGCGTCAGTAGCGCCACGCTGCCAACCAGTGCGATGATCCACAATGCCTGCTCCACCCACGCGGGATCGACTGCGACGAGCGCAGCTCGCAGTCGAGTATAGAGACCGACCATCCAGTGGACCAGCGTCTCACCGACTTTGCGCAGGGCGATCAGTAGAACGATGAGGCTAGCGACCAACGCGAGCAACCGGAAGAAGCGCTGCAACCACCAGTCCGCGTAGCGATCGAGTGCCATCTTGAGCCCTTGCTGCGCGGCCATGCTCTCATCCAGTGACTTTTCGAGAGCCACAAGCGTCAGTGGTTGTTCATCGGCTGAGACAGCAGCCGATGGGACTTCTGGCATCTGCATGTTGAGCCGCTCAAGTGAGTGCACGCCGAAGGCGAGGTTAGCTTCCGCAGCCTTAACGAGGCGGTCGGTCTCGGTGAGAAGCCTGTCATATGATGTCTCGCGCAAGGTGCGCTCTTCCTGAACTGCTGCAGCGGAACGCATAGTAGCATCGGCGCGCTGGGCGGCGGCCTGGCGCAGGCGTTTGATATTGTTTTGTTGGCGCGCTACCAGTTCGGAGTCGCCGGCGTTGGTAGGCAGAAGACCAGCTAACGGCACAGAAACGCTCTCTTCCGCTTTCGGCACGGCGGAGAGAGCGACATCAGTCCTGATCTGGCCCGCAAGAAGCTTCCTGACTTGTTCTTCGATATCAGCGTCCTGCACGTCAGCCTCCTGATGCGCACCACTGTTGCGTCACCCGACGCAGCCATCTTTCATCGGGTATGTCGTATGGCCGGAATTTCTCGCTGGCGCCGGTGTATTCGTCTGCAAGCAGCGCGCGGTTCGGACCGAGTTTGCTTGCGGCAGGGGAGTCTATGAGGTAAGATGAGTCTTCAGCGTTCATCTGGAAGACAATGCGCATACCGAACTCACTGATCTCCGATCGTTGTAGAGCGCGCGTTAGGTTGCCGTAGCTGTCACACCATGCAACAACATGGATACCTACGTCGGGTCCGTCGCGCAGAATGGCCGCGAACTGCTGCGCTGGGCTGGTTTGGGACACCTCGGCCTCGCCCCAGCGCCCGAAACTGCCGCCCTCGTCTTCGCGAAGATCTCGCGCACGCTGCAGTCCCCACACGAACAGATAGATTTCCGTCGCGTTCGAGTCGTTGCCGGCCAGACGCGCCTGCAGGTCTCGGTGAACCGTGTCTAGGAGGGCGGTCAACTCGCGGCGCCGTGCTAGGCTAGCCTCGCCCGGAAAAGCTGCAGCCAGTTGGGCGGGCAGTCCAGACCACGGCGCTTCGCTCGTCGTGAAGTCCAAGTGGACGAAGCGAGCCGGGTTGGCCATGTGGTGCCAGGCGGCCAACGAGAGTGCCGCGCTGGCGAGGATACCGACCGTGCTCTTTTCGTTTTGACCCACCACAAGTAGGTGGCTGCCACCCTGCCGTCTGAAAACCGCCACCGTTGGTTCCTTCATGGCGATCGGCTCGCCGACGAAGGCAGGCGCGGTGTGGCCCATCTGCACTGGTGACGCTCCCTCGATCAAGCGTTGAAGGCTGGCGTTGCGCCGGATATCGGCCGGTTCGTTGCCTTCGAACACAACGAGCGCCTCAGCGCGGTGAAAACCGGTCGCCTCGGCCTGAGTGCGACACTGAGCAAGTAACTCGGAGCGCTGCTCCGATGTGATCCAGGCCGTCTGAAAGAGCTGGTTACCCTCGAACAGACCGTTTGCCTCGTTGTAGATCGCTTCGCCAGGGCGGCTCAGCAGCCGGGCCGCGCCATTGTCGTCAGAGAGGATCAAACGTGAATCTGCGTCGGTGCACTGGAGCGCAACGCGCACGGCCATCTGGTCGATCGTGCTGCGTGCAAGCGAGTAGCTGCCAGCCAACGTTTGCGAACCGAGAAGAACGTGCATGCCGAAGGCCCGCCCCTGACGGACCAGCCGGTCGAGGAGCAGCGAGGCTCGCGTAGCCAGGTTGTCCTCCTCGCTAAAAAATTCTTGAAATTCATCCACGAGCAGTAGGATACGAGGCAGGACCGTGTTCGTCTCGCGTCGATAATCGCTGATGCTGTTGACGCCGGCAGCCCTGAACAATTCGCCTCGACGCTCCAACTCAACGTTCAATCCCTCGAGCACGCTGAGCCCGAACTCTCGCTCGCTCTCTACAGCAACGACTCGTGCATGGGGCAGTTCAGCCGTAGCGTACTCCTTAAATTCTACGCCTTTCTTGAAGTCGACGAGGTAAAGCTGAAGCTCCGAGGGCGGGTAGCGTACGGCCAGGCTCGCGATAATAACGTGCATGAGCGTGCTTTTACCTGAGCCGGTTTTGCCGCCGACCAGGGCATGCTGTGCGGTACCTTTGCCGAGCGCAAGGTGCTGAATCTTCCGTGCTCCCGCTCGGCCTATAGGCACTACGATTCCGTCGATGGTGCTTTCGGTCCACCACAAAGCGGCAACGTCAAGCACCCTTGTGATAGGTACTTCGACGCGAGCCGCCTGCTGCGCGGCTGCACCAGCACGGGCAATGATGCTGTCCAGAAGCTCATTCGGCGGAGCTACATCGAGCGCAAGGCTGCAGGAGCCGAACACCGGGTCGCGCCAGACGAACTGCTTACCATCCCAACTTACCACATGTGAAATGCGCTCCAGTTCTGACAGGCTAAACCCATATGGCAAAGGCAACTGCGTGTCAACGGTAGCTAGTACATGCACTCCACAGCGTGCGCCGTTGGCCGCTATGCTGACTAGACGGCGCGCCGCTGCGTCCGTAAACGCAGCGGGGAAGTTCACTGCAACCACGACGCGGTATGGCTCTGCTACTTCCCCCGCTTCGTTGTTGTATTCCTCCATGTTAGCATATTGGTTGCGCAGGTACTTTTGGATCACCGTCTCCATATGTGCGCTCATATCGGCCAGGCGCTGCTCAATGTGGTTCGGTTCTGTCCACGCGCGGCTCGTGATCAGCTCCTCTCCGTACCTATCGAGTTGCATGAAGCTTGCGACGCTCTGACCGAGCCCAACGGGGTCGATCAAGAGAAACCGGAGTTTCCCGGGTGGCATGGTGCCCAGAAGGCGGAGCATGACGGACTGGAGCGCCTGCACAGCGAACTCCTTCGCAGCACCGCTCGCTTCTATCAGCAGGTTGCCAGATCCAATCAATGGGACGAGTGCCGGGAATTCGAGGCGTGCATCGGTGTGTACTTCAGCTAATGTTCCAAGGCCAGTGAGGGATGGTGCGCTGGCATCTGCTTCAGGTTCGTAGGTGACCCAGCATGGATCGGACCAGGGAGCCGCGCTGAGGCCCGCCTCCCGCTCAATCTCGATCAATTTGGCACGTACGTCGCTTGATTCCGCAAGGAAACGTTCGCCCGCTGCTTGGAGTCGCGCTAGGTGCGCCTCACTGCTCGCTCGTTCGTCCGCTTCCTTGCGCGCCGCTGCCATGTTGCGCAGCGTGTGCGAACGATCTCGAAGATCCGAATAGGTGCTGGCAAGCGCGTTGGCATGCATGCGGATAAGTGCAAGCAGTTCGCCTTCTGAAGTCATATAGCCTCTCTAGGCAGAGAAGAAGGTCCGGTGGACCCAAGATCAATAGCCGAGGTCATCTGCAATCACTTCGTCAAGCTTGCAGAGTTGCTCGCAAGTATACCGAGAGAAGCCAATAAATGTCAAACGCAGAACTGCTGACAACACTGAACTGCTGACAGGAACAGGCGGACCTGTCGTTGATCCTGGCCGGCGGGTTCCTGATCGTGCAGGTGAACCTGGCGGATGCGAACGCGGCAACGGGCGCGCGGCTGATCCCGTACCTGGTGGCCGTGTTGGCGGGCTTCAAGCAGGACTTCGTCTACGAGCAACTGGAGCGGGTGGTCTCGATCTTCGCGCCCGGCTCGGCGAAGACCGGCGCGGCAGAGGTGAAGTAGGGCCGGAGGATAGACCTGAGTCGAAACCTCCCAGGTCGTGCCAGCCTTCGGTTGGCTTAAGGACCTGGGAGGTTTCTCTATGAGCGAGATCTGCCGCACCGGAATCTGCCAGCCGCAGAGGTCGCAGTGAGCGCCGGGAGCACTCTGCGGATGCTCTTGCCCCGACGGTGACGGGCCCCTCGCCGGTCGATCGCCGGGCGGCTCACTCGTCCCAGGCCACCTCGGGCTCCTCATACGCGGGCGCGCAGGTGACGATGAGGACCAGGTCTTCGGCTCCGTCAGCCCAGACCTTGTGCGGCTGGCCGGGCCGGATCGTGATGATGTCGCCTGCGCCGACCACGTGCACTTCTTCCCCGACCGCGATGCGCCCCGTCCCTGACTGGACATAATACACTTCGTCGGCCACCGTGTGGTGGTGCTTTCGCGTGGTCATGCCCGGCGGATGGCTGATGATGGCCAGGCTGTGGCTCGCCAGCCCGGTGCTGCGGCCCGCCAACTCGAGGATGCGTGCACCGTCCGGTCCGACGAACTCGGGCACCTCGGCCAGGACGCGGAACGATGTCGCGGTCATACCCGCACCCTCTCCAGCTGAGCCCCCAGCGACTGCAGCTTCCGGTCGATCTCCTGATAGCCGCGATCGATCTGGCCGACGTTCGCGATCGTGCTGGTGCCGCGCGCGGCCAGCGCGGCGATGAGCAGCGCCATGCCCGCGCGGATGTCGGGGCTCGAGAGCTCCTGGCCGTAGAGGGGCGACGGGCCGACGATCACCGCCCGGTGCGGATCGCAGAGGATGATCTTGGCGCCCATGCCGATGAGCTTGTCGACGAAGTAGAGGCGGCTCTCGAACATTTTCTCGTGCATCAGCACCGTGCCGCGCGCCTGGGTGGCCACGACGAGTGCAATGCTCATCAGGTCCGCGGGGAACTGCGGCCAGGGTGCGTCATCGATCTTGGGCACCGCGCCCCCCAGGTCCTCCCGGATGCACAGCTCCTGCTCGTCCGCCACGACCAACGTGTCGCCTTCGATGCGCATCCGGACCCCCAGCCGTTCGCTGAAGGTCCAGTTGATCATCCGCATGTGGTCGGGCTGGATGCCGTGAATGCGGATCTCGCCGCGCGTGACCGCGCCCAGGCCGAGGAAGCTACCGACCTCCAGGTAGTCGGGCGAGATGGTGAAATCGCCGCCCCCCAGGCGATCGACGCCGTGGATGACGATCGTGTTGCTTCCGACGCCCTCGATCTGGGCCCCGATGCAGTTGAGCAGCTTGCAGAGGTCCTGCACGTGGGGCTCGGACGCAGCGTTGCGGATCACGGTGGTGCCCTTGGCGCGCACCGCGGCCATGACGGCATTTTCTGTGCCCGTCACGCTGGCCTCGTCCAGGAGGATGTCGGCCCCGCGCAGACCGCCGGGCGCACGCATTGAGAAGTCCTTGTTGTTGAAATCCAGGTCGGTGCCAAGCGCCTGCAGCGCGAGCATGTGGGTGTCGACGCGGCGCCGGCCGATGCGGTCGCCGCCCGGAATGGGCAGGACCGCCTCGCCGAACCGGCCCAACATCGGGCCGGCGAGCAGCATGGACCCCCGGATCTGCTGGAACAGGTCGGGCCGTGGCCGGGCACAGCGCGCGTCCTTCGCGCAGAGCCTCACCGTGGCGCCGTCGTCCTTGACCGTTACGCCCATGTCGGCCAGCAACTGCAGCATCGTGCCGACGTCCCCGATGCGCGGTACATTATGTAAGGTTACTTCACCTTCAGTCAGGAACACGGCCGCCAACAGTGGCAGCGCCGCGTTCTTGTTGCCCGCCGGCGTGACGTCGCCGGTAAGCGGATGCCCGCCCTCGATGATGAATTTCTCCATGGTTCACTCCTTCAACACATCGATAGTCGTACTTGTGCGCCCACCCGAATGCCAAGTTGCCGGGCCGCGTGGCCCTCCCGCACGGCGATCTCGGCCGTGCCGTTGCTGCTGACCAACAGAACGGGCTGGCCCGGCTGGACTGCAGCATAGGTCGCGCGCGGGCCCTCGATGCGCCGGCCTGCGATGTCGCAATGCCAGCAGCCCTCGCCGAGCCACGCCGCCGGGATATTGCTGATGAGGTTGCCGAAATGGTCCACATGGACGATGTGGCCGACGAGTGCCCCGTCGGGCGCCTGCTCCGGAACGCGCGGCGCCAGCCGGACTGCATCTTCGATGGGCGAGCCCAGCTCGTTGGACGGCACGCCGTTGGCGAGGTGCGCGGCGACAGGGGCGAATACGTCCCGGCCATGAAATGTGTTGCCGGGATGGGGCAGCCACCAGGCCGGCCTGTCGAGCACCCATGCCTGCGCACCCGGTTCGTCGAGAACGAATGAGAAGAGGCCGTTGTCCGGCCCGACAAATGAGGCTTGCGGGGTGGTGACCAGGAGCGGCCGGCGCGCGCTTCCGACGCCGGGATCCACGACCGCCAGATGCACCGCGCCGCGTGGGAAATAGGGCACAGCCGAGCTCAGGAGATAGGCCGCAGCTTCGATATTCTGCGGTGGGACGTCATGACTCAGGTCGACCAGGCGTGCCGAGGGGGCAAGGCTGAGGATGACGCCCTTCATCATGCCTACGTATGCGTCCTCCCAGCCAAAGTCACTCGTCAGCGTAATCAGCGCCATAGCCCGACCTGTCTGCACGGCAATGCCCCACATGTGTTCTGGCTCGACAGGATTATATCGTATCATTTTGGCTGCGTCAACAAGCGTTCGGATGAACCAGCAAAACAGATGTGCGATTTGCTGCCGTTGAAAAGCGACGCCTGCGTTTCGAAAATCAGGGCAGTTATGGTAAAATAGGCCAGATGAAATCCGAGATAGCGACGCGTTTCAGCGTGGTGGATGCCCTTACTGCAGGCCTGACGCATGCAGCAAAGCGCCCCATCCTGTGGCTGCTGCCCCTGGCAATCGATCTCTACCTGTGGCTGGCGCCCGGCCTTTCCATCACAGCCTTGATGGGGCAGTTCGTGACGGAGTGGCGGGCATTGGCGTCTCGTGTCTACACTGCGGAGCAGATGGCGGGGGCACAAGAGGGCATCGAGATGCTGGCGCAGGGCGCGATCGACATGAGCCAGGGCATCAACCTGACCAGCGCCCTGACCACGGGATGGACGGCGCCGGCGAGCGCGTTGACCTCGGTGCAGGCGACGCGCCACCTGCTGATCAGCGATGCGGTCCTGGCGCCGATCGGCCTGAGCATCCCGCTCAAGGGCCTTGGACCCGCGCCTTGGCAGGGTCCGGCGATCCAGGTGGGCTCTCTGTTGGGCGTGGTGCTGTTCGTCGTCGCGTTATGGACGGTCAGCCACCTCCTCACAGCGCTTTACTTCCGCGCGATTGCGATGACGCTGTCGGCGCACAAGGCGCACGGCGGGCTGCCGGTCTCGCGACAGTCGACGGACGAGCGCCAACGGTCCCTGTTCGACGGTTGGTTGCCGTTAGCAGCGCGGCTGGCGGCGGTCAGCGTGTTCGTTTCCGTTGCCGTGTTTTTGTTGCGGCTGCCCCTGGCGCTCGTCACGGGCTTTGCGCTCTTTACAGGAAGCGCGCTGGCGGAGTTCTTATTCGTCCTGAGCGGCGCGTTTACACTGTGGCTGACGCTCTGGTTCCTGAGCTCGCTGTACTTTGCCGGCGACGCGTTGGCGTTTGACCGGCAGCCCCTGTGGCCCAGCCTGCTGCAGAGCCTGTTCATCGTGCGCACCCACGGGCTCAGGACTCTGGGCCTGGTGGCGGTCGTCAACCTCCTGTTGTTGGGTGCGCGCGCCATGTGGGGACTCATCGGGGCACATCCCGTCGGAGCACTGCTCTCGATCGTCGCCAATGCGTATCTGGCCACCGCCATGGTGATAGGCATTCATTTCTATTATCAACATCTCAAGCAGCAGCAGTTGGCCCAGGCCAGCCGCCCATCCGGCAGATAGGCCAGTTGGTAGGAGACATTTACGTGGCTGAGCAGGTGAATCGTCCGAATCATTATACCGCCGACGACATCCAGGTCCTTGAAGGCCTGGAGGCGTTCCTGG
>CAZMIS010000130.1:0-10027 GCA_964566325.1 uncultured Anaerolineales bacterium | reverse complement strand
GGGCTTGCCGACGATCTTCAGCGCATTGATGAGGCCGGCCACGGTGACGCAGGCAGTGCCCTGCTGGTCATCATGCCAGATCGGGATTTCGGCCTTCTCGCGCAGCGTATCGAGGATGCGGAAGCATTTGGGCTGCGAGAGATCCTCCAGGTTGACCCCGCCGAACGCCGGCTGCAGCAGCAGGACGGTGTGGATGATCTCGTCGGGATCCTTTGTGTCGAGCATGAGGGGCACCGCGTCGACGCCGCCCAGCCACTTGAAGAGCAGCGCCTTGCCCTCCATGACCGGGAGCCCGGCCTTGGGTCCGATGTCGCCGAGGCCCAGGACGCGGGTGCCATCCGAGACGACGGCGACCGTGTTCCATTTGCTGGTATGCTCGTAGACCAGGTCCGGGTCCTTCTCGATCGAGCGGCACGGGGCCGCGACGCCCGGGGTGTACCAGATGGCGAAATCGTCGATCGAGCGGATGCAGCCTTTGGGAACGGTCTCGATCTTGCCCCGATAGTACTTGTGCAGGCGCATCGCGTCCGCTGAGGGCTTCTGGGCCCTCGCCAGGAGCGCCTGGATGTCCGGAGGTTCGAACGGTCGGGCTTCATTGGCCTTCGTCATACCACCCTCCTTGAGGCGACCATACCGGGTGCGTTTCTCCTCTACACCCGCAGATATGAATCTGCGTAGATGACCTTGTTGAGCAGAATCTGCACTGTCTTCCAGATGGCGACCTGGTCCGGATCGGTGAAATCGACGGCGTCGGCAGAGAGTTCCTCGCCCGCGGCGACCGCGTCGTGCAGCGCCAGCAGCAGGCGGCCTTCTGCCGTGCTGTCGTCGCGCTGCTCGACGATGCGGATGAACTCGTTCTGCTTTGCATCCATCGGGTCGGCAATCATCATGTCCAGGCCTGCGCCCATCAACATCACGCAGTAGACGCGGTTGATCAGCGGGCGCATCTCGTTCGGGACCGCATTGGATACGTTGCTCAGCCCGACCTGGACGTCCGCCCCCGTGACCTTCAGGGTGCGCACGGCCTCGATGCACTCAGGCACGTACTGCTGGCAGCCGCTGACGGTCAGCACGAGGGGGTCGATGACCAGGTCTTCCAGCGGCATCCCCAGCTCTTCCCAGCGCGGAAGTAGCTCCTCCAACGCGATGTTGACCCGCTCGTCCGCGCTCACCGGAATGCCCTCCGAGCGCATGGTCAGTGCGATGAGCTTGGTGCCGTACTTCGCAGCGACCTGCGGCACGTTGGCCAGGCGTTCCGGCTCTGCCGAGGTGGAGTTGATGATCGGTTGCCGGTTGACCACCTCACACGCGGCTTCGATGGCCGCCAGGTTCGTCGTGTCCAGGCACAGCGGCACGTCCACGACATCCTGCACGGTCTGCACCAGCCACGGCAGCAAGCGAACGCCGTTCTTCTTCTGCGGTCCGATGTTCAGATCGACCGCCCACGCGCCCGCCTCGACCTGGCGCAACGCAGATTCCTGGAAGAACTGGCGGGCGCGCGCCAGAAGTGCATCCTGTTCCGCAGCCGAAAGACCTTCCTTGGTCCAGGCCTCGACTGCCCAGCCCACTGCTTCCTTGACCCTGGGCGACAAGATGTGGATGTTTTCGCCGATTATGCGCATGAGATTTCCTCCTCAAAAAGCTACGGCCGGAATCGGTTCAAGCGTACTGCAGCGCCTCGCGCGCTTCCTTGCGTACCACGTACGCACGGTCCCACTCGTAGTGCTCGTCTTCGCCCAGCAGGCGACGGCAGGTCACGACCAGGTCCTCTTGCTGCTCCCGGGTCAGGTGACCGTGATGGCTCAGCTTGCCCAGGCTACGAATGGCCTTCGCACGGATCGCCGGACTCACGTCCGACAGGTTCGCACGCAGCCGATCGATCATGATGTCGCGCACTTCCGCGCTGAGGCGACCCGCCGGGATCGACTCCGCGAACTTGCCCAGGGATCGCGTGGCACTGTCCCGCAGCTCCTGGTCGGGCGCGGCCGCCGCCTCGAGTGCGATCGGCAACGCCTCGATGACGCGCGGGGATCGGATCTTGCCGAGTGCATACAGCACGAACGACCGGCAGCCCGGCTCCGGGCAGGCGTTATGATACTGTGCGATGAGCGGTTGAATCGCGTCCGCGTCCATCCGCCCCATCGCGACGCCCACGGCCATCTGCGACTTGACGTCGCCGCCCTCCAGCTGCTGCATCAGGACCGGAATGGCCGGCGCACCCACGCTGGCGACCAACGAGATCGCATCCTCGACAACTTCCAGGTACTCGGGATGTTCGAGCGTGTCGATGTAGAACAGCGTCGCAGCCATCTCGACATATCGCAGCCGTTCTTCCTCGTCGGCCCGCGGCAGCCGCGCCCGGGCCTTCTCGAGCCCGGTTTGAACGTCTTCCGGGTGGGTGCTCGCCAGCAGCTTGCCGACCGCGCGTACCAAATCATCCATGGTGGTATGCCCTCCTGTGATGCTGTCAGCCGATCAGTTTTCCCGCCACTTCCGCGACAGCCCGGCTCAACGCGGCTTCTGCGGGCAATTCGATGAGTGCGCGACCCTGGCTGTCGAACTGGGCCACCATCGGGTCGTAGGGCAGCGCAGCGAGCAGGGGGATGCCCATGACCGCCGCCTTTGCCGAGAGCTCGGGCGTCAGATCGCCCTGCACCCGGTTGATGATCAGGTAGGTATGGCGGACGCTGATTTCGAGTTCCTTGCTCAGCGCGAGCATCGCCTCTGCCGCGACCATGCCGCGCATGCTGGCATCGCTCACCAACAACAAGTGATCGACATCCTTGGTCGTGCGCCGGCTCAGGTGCTCCATGCCTGCCTCGTTATCCATGACTACCCAGTCGTAGCCCTGGTTGATGCCGTCGACGATGCTGCGCAGCATATGGTTCGCCGCGCAGTAACACCCCTGGCCCTCCGGCCGGCCCATGGCCAAGAGGTCGAAATCGTCGCCCTCCTCCACGGCCATCCGGACGGCATAGCTCAGCCAGTCCTGGCGCGAGGTTCCGGGAGTGACCCCCTCGCGCGCCTCTTCGCGTATGTCTCCGACGGTCTGGCTCAGGCGCAGGTCCAGAACCAGGTGAAGGTTGCTCGACGGGTCAGCATCGATGGCCAGGATCTTGCCGCCCTTGTGCTCAACAAGATGGCGCACCAGAAGGCCTGAGAGCGTTGTCTTGCCCGTGCCGCCCTTGCCGGCAACCGCGATGGTAGTAGTCATTCAGAAAGTCTCTCCGGGTCTCTTAAGGAAATTCGCCAGCACGACCATATCGAAGGTCTCACCCTCTGGCGTCATGAACAGGTCTCTCCACGCGAACTGGCGCTCGAAGCCCAGGCGCTCGAAGGCGTGGATCACCTGCGGCCGCGTTTCGACAACCTCGGCGATCACCTGGTGCAGCCCCAACTTGCGTGCGATCTCCAGCTGCGACCGGATCATCGCGGATCCGATGCCCCGGCGGCGAAACTCGCGCGCCAGGAAGATGCGCACTTCGGCCACGTGGCGCGTGTATCCCGCGCCCAGGTGCAGGGTGCAGTTGCCGACGATCCGGTCGGACACGACCGCAACGAGCGGGAAGATCTTGGCATAGTCAGGATTCTCGGCCCAGCCTGCCACCAATCCGGGCTGAGTAACCTTGCTTCGGAAGGACTGCGTCTCCTCGGCCGGCAGGCCGCTGAACAGGGCCACCAGCGCATCACTGTCCTTCGGAACCAACGGCCTCAGCAGCACACGCAATCCGTCCGGCAGCGTGACCAAATGCCGGTAGTTCGCAAGCTGGTCGACAGATTCGACGGTGACCATAGGAATCCTCCTCCGCTGTGCGGTAGCCCTAGCTTCGCTCCGCTAGCGCCATTTCGACGGTGGGAAACTGCGCCAAGTCGGTGTGAGGCAAGAACAGCGCCGATGTAAAGGCGTCGTAGAATGTGTTGTCTGCCGATAACTCCAGGTAGGTCATCATGCCCGCAACGCGGGCCAACTGCTGCCGGACGTCCCGCCGCAGAATTGCCATGTATGCGCCGCGGATCGAGGTGTTGCCCAGGAAGCGGAAGCGGTCCCAGGGCGAGGCCGCACCGGGCGGCGCGGGCAGATCGGGCAACAGGCCGATCTGAACGGCCTTCTCGACGTTGATGTACTGTCCGAACGACCCGCCGATCAGCATCTCGGACACGTCGGCCAGGTCCACGCCCACGCTTTGGGCCATGACGGAGAAGCCGGCGTAGATGGCCGCCTTGGCGCGCATCAGGTTATCGATGTCGACCTTGGTCAGGACGATATCCTGGCCGTGTGCGCTCTCCGAGGCCCACGCGACCACATACTCGGGGCCGTGCTCCCCTTCGCGGATGCGCGGCGAGCGGCCGATCTGCAGGTTGGCCGCCTTGTCCACCACGCCGGTCACGAACATCTCGGCCAGCAGCGAGAGCAACCCCGAGCCACAGATGCCGCGCGGCTTCTCGTCCCCGCGGCCGATGACGCGATAGCTGGGTTCGAGCGTGTCGCTGTTGATCCAGACTTCCTCGATCGCGCCCGTGGTTGCGCGCATGCCGTGCTCGACGCCCGCGCCCTCGAAGGCCGGACCCGCGGAACACGCGCAGGTGACCAACCAGTCCGCGTTGCCCAGCACCGTCTCTCCGTTCGTCCCGATGTCGATGAAGAGCGTCAGCTCGTCCTGCTCGTGCATCCCCGTGTTCAGCACGCCCGCGCTGATGTCCGCGCCCACGTAGCTCGCCACGCCGGGCAGGCAATCGACCACGGCCTGGGGATGCACGGTCAGCCCAAGCTCAGCGGCCGAGAAGGATGGCGGATGATTGACCGCGGGAATGAACGGCGCCAGGCGGATCTGTTCGGGTGGGATGGCCAGGAACAGGTGGATGATCGTCGGGTTGCCCGCGACAGTAACCTTGAAGATCTCATCCTTGCGCGCATGCACCTGCTGGCATGCGGCGTCGAGGAGACGATCGATCGTGCCGAGCACGAGCGACTGCAGCTCTGCCAGCCGTTCCGGCTTCTTCGCGTAGATGATGCGGGAGATGACATCTTCCCCGCGCGCGATCTGGCCGTTGTAGTCGGCCGCCTGCGCCACCACCTCGCCGCTCTCCAGGTCAACCAGCCAGACGGTGACCGTCGTCGTGCCGATGTCGATGGCTGCACCGAAGTTGCGATCGGCCTGATCGCCCGGCAGCAACGCCAGCACCTCGGCGGGGCCGTTGGGCTGATCCCACGTGTCCAGCGCCACGACGGCAGTCACCTCCCACGGTGAGTAGGCCTGCCAGCCCTCGCCCCGGAAACTTGCCTCCCGGCTAAGTTCATCGGACCGGCCACTCGCACCAGCTGCGGCAGGGGGTTCATCGCCATCGGCCTGGGGAAACTCAGCACGCAGGGTCGCGCCCATGCTCCGCAGCAGGGCGAGGCTCGCGCGCGGATTCTTCACCCCCTGGCGCGCCAACTCGCGCGTGACGCGCGACCAGTCGTCGGTTTGATCCGAATAGTCGGGCGGATCCAGGCGCAGGAAGTAGCGGCGGACGGACTGGTGGCGATCCGGCGCGTAGTCGAAGGGGACCTCGACGCGCGCGACCGCCTTCTGAGTCACCAAGCGCCGCTCGATCAGTTCTTGCGGCGGCACGGTCACCCAGCAGTCGCCCTCGATGACGGTCTGGCACGCCAGCGCATATCCGGCCGCCACGTCGTCTGCAGACAGCCGGATGGTGGAGCGGCGGCGGACTGCGGAGCGGGCATCATCGACGATCACCGCGCAGCGTCCACAACGTCCCTGGCCGCCACACGGTTGGTTCAGGTCGAATCCGGCATGGCGCGCGGCTTCGCCCACCGTCGTTCCGCTGGGCGCCTCGACCGTGACGTTGCCGGGCTCGAAGTGAACCGTGTAATTCGTCATGACCCCCTTTTTCTTGGCTCTAAGGTTGGAAGGTTGAAAGTTGAAGGTTGACCAGAACCTGCAACCTTCAACCTGCGAACCTGCAACCCGTCATCATCCGAGATCCCACATGTCCGGATCACTGAGGAACTTGTGCATGTCGGCCGCGGCACGCTTGCCCGCGCCCATGGCGCTGATCACGGTGGCCGCGCCGGTCACCACATCGCCGCCGGCCCAGACGCCGGGCAGCTTGGTGCGCCCGGTTTCCCCGTTGGCGATCACCGTGCCGTGCTTGCTGCGTTCGAGCCCGCGCGCCGAGTTGAAGACGATCGGATTCGGGCTGGTGCCCAGGGCAAAGATGACCGTGTCCACCGGCATCTCGAATTCGGAGCCGTCGATCGGAATGGGCGAGCGCCGGCCGGATGCGTCGGGGTCGCCCAACGCCATGCGGATGCAGCGCATGCCGCGAACATTGCCCTTTTCGTCGCCCAGGATCTCCACCGGGTTCGTGAGGAAGTCGAAGATGACGCCCTCCTCGCCCGCATGGTGGAACTCCTCCTCGCGCGCGGGCACCTCGGAACGCGAACGGCGGTAGACGATGTGCACCTCCCCGCCGCTGGCGCCGTCCCCGCTGGCGGCAGCATAGAGCATCTGCAGGCGTTTCGCGCTGCGTGCGGCGTCCATGGCCACGTTGCCCGCACCCACCACGGCCACGTAATGGCCCGTCTTGACGGGCGTATCGTAGTCCGGGAACTTGTAGCCCTTCATCAGGTTGACGCGCGTCAGGAACTCGTTGGCCGACATGACGCCGTTCAGATTGATGCCCGGGATGCGCATGAACGAGGGCAGGCCCGCGCCCGTACCCAGGAAGATCGCATCGTACTCCTGCAGCAGTTCATCGATCGTGTAGGTGTTGCCGATGACGTGATCCGTGAGCAGCTCGATGCCCAGGTATTCCACCGCGGTCTGAATCTCCGCGTTGATGATGCTCTTCGGGAGACGAAACTCGGGGATGCCGTAGATCAACACGCCGCCCGGCAGGTGCAGCGACTCGAAGAGGGTGACCTTGTGGCCCAGCTTGGCCAGATCGACCGCGCAGGTGAGGCCCGCAGGGCCCGAGCCGACCACCGCGACCTTGCGGCCGGTGGAGGGCGCAGCCACGGGCGGGCAGACGTTCTCGCGCAGTGCGAAGTCGCCGACGAAGCGCTCCAGCCGGCCGATGGCCACGGGCTTGCCCTTCTTGCCCACGATGCAGTACGCCTCGCACTGCGATTCCTGCGGACAAACGCGTCCGCAGATCGCCGGCAGGTTATTCTTGACCTTCATCGCCTCGACGGAGGCCACGAAATCACCCTCTCGCAGCGCCTTGATGAATTGAGGAATCTGCACCCCGACAGGACACCCCTCCACACAGAGAGGCCTGGCGCACTGGAGACATCGCTCCGCTTCCTCCTGCGCCATCTGCCAGGTATAGCCGAGCGCCACCTCCTCGAAGTTGCCACTGCGCACCAAAGGATCCTGTGCCGGCATTTCGTGCCGCGGAATCTGCATCCGTTCCTTGTTGCTGATCAGCGCCATTATTCACCCCCCGCCGCGGCCTTTTCCCCCAGCTTGCGGACGGCCTTGTCGAGATTGCATTCGTGCTGTCGCCAGTGCTCCACCGCCACCTGCTCCTCGTCGCGGTAGAACTGGACCCTGGAGATCAGGTTGTTCCAGTCGACCAGGTGACCGTCGAACTCGGGGCCATCGACGCAGACGAACTTCGCCCCGTCCACCATCGCCACGCGACAGCCGCCGCACATGCCGGTGCCGTCGATCATGATGGTGTTGAGGCTCACGATCGTGGGCACGTTGAACGGCTGGGTGGTCAACGAGACGAACTTCATCATGATCGTGGGGCCGATCGCCCAGACCTTGACGATTGGCTCGCCCTGCTCCAGTAAGTCCTTCAACGGCTGGGTGACCAGGGCCTTGCGGCCGTAGGAGCCATCGTCCGTGACTACGATCAACTCGTCGGAAACGGCACGCATCTTCTCTTCCCAAAAGAGCAGATCCTTCGTGCGCGCGCCGATGATCGAGATCACGCGATTGCCCGCGGCCTTAAGGTCCCGGGCGATGGGGTACATGGGGGCGATGCCGACGCCGCCCGCAACGCAGGCTACCGTGCCGAAGTTCTCGATCTCCGTGGGATGGCCCAGCGGACCGGCCAGCGAATAGAACGCCTCGCCCACCTCCAACCGGCCCATCTCCATGGTGGACTTGCCCACTTCCTGGAAGATCAGGGTCAGCGTGCCTGCTTGGGCGTCATGATCCGCAATGGTCAACGGAATGCGCTCGCCGTGCTCGGTCGCAATGACGATCACGAATTGGCCCGCCTTGGCCTTGCGCGCCACGTGAGGTGCGGCAACTACCACCAGCTTGGTTACGTCGCTGAGAACTTGTTTCTCAAGGATCTGATACATGTGTCGGTTTCCCTCTGCCAGTACATGGCCTTGTCGATCGCGTCCCCCCAGCCAGCAGCAGGACGTCGCCCTCTCAGCGTATCACGGCGGGCACTTCTGTTGAATGATCGGCATCAGGTCTGAGACAAACGCACGAACGCCCGGATTATGGCGTTGGCGGCAGGTCACACCCCAGGTGTGGCCTGCCGCCAACGCACGCGGTCTACCACGCGGTCTTCAGGTATCTCGGCAGATCGACCGCCTCGCGCGGCCCAACCTTGATCTGCCAGCCGGGGAGCTCCTCTTCAAGCTCGCCCATCAGCACCGCGACATGGCCGGGGATCACCACCTTGCGATGGCTGACCTTATCCGCAATGCCCACGTTCTTAACCGACTTGGCGATCTTCTCGGCATCGAACTTGCCGGCGGCCCACGCGGTCAGCACGCTCATGCCTTCCGCATCTGCCACCAGCAGCCACGCCGGCATGCCACTCGACTCCATCTCGTTCGCCACTGCAAAGTAGGTGATGGAGAAGTTCGTGGTCACGAGCACCGGCGACTCCGCGGTCGGCTTGTTGATCTCGTAGATGCCGGGCTCGACCTGGATCGGCTTCTGAGGATCGGTGTAGAGGTTCGCCCGCAGGACCAGCAACGGGTAGACCTCCGCCGGGCTGAAATGGCTGAGTACGACGAAGCCGGCGTACTTGGCAACCTGCTGGGCAGCCAGCAGCAGCTCCATCTCCCGATCAGGGGCGCCGAGGTACGGGAAGGTGACGATCGGGTAGCCGAGCGGCTTGAAGTTCTTCTTCAGCGCCAGGCGCCGCAGCTGCGTCAGCGCGCCCAACGAGGAGCCGAAACCGCGCATCGCGGGGTCGAGCACTAGGTCTTCCACGCCCGCCGCGACCAGCTTTTCGGTCAACTCGGCCAGACCGGCGAGCGTCTCGGCCCGCACCACCAGTGGCGCCTTCGCGGCCACTGCCAGCGCGGCCATCGCCGCCCAGTTGGCCTCGGTCGCTGCACACAGCATGGGCGCCGCGCCGGCCATCTGGGCCAGGCCCGCTTCGATGACGGCCGGGTTCTCGCTGACGAGCATCATCGGGATCGTCGCAGCCGAGCGTGCGGCCGCAACCGCGGATGCGAAGGAGGCGGCATCGCCCGCCACGGACTCCACTGCCACCCCATCCAGCCGCAGCGCCATGCCCACGTAATCCACCTTGTAGTCGGCCACTGCATGGACCAACGCGGCGACCTCGTCCGCAGGAAGGTTATCGGGCACGCGCACGAAGAGGCCTGTCGGGTTGAAGAACGTCTTTTCGTGGCGGAAGAGCACCGTCTCGTTGCCGGCCTTAACCTGGCGGCCGTCAGCAGACAGGGTGATGAGCCGGATGGGCGGCGCAGCAGCCGCAGAGAGCTTGGCCTTCGATTCCTCGCTCACATACTTGCACGATGAGAGCTCGGCCTGTTTGGCCGCGAGCTTCATGGCGAACGCCAGGCAGGTGGGGTAGCCGCACTCCTTGCAGTTCGCGTGTGCTTTCTCGGCCGGATCCTTGCTGCTGCCGGGCAGCAGCTTGTAGATTTCAAGACCACTGAGGGCCATGGTTCATCTCCTCCTATTGTGCAGCGGCCAGCGCGCCGATCATCGACTTGATTCGACGTACGGTCTCGGGGTGACGAAGCACCACGATGTCCGCGCCCGACTCGACCAGGGCGCCCGCAGTGACGGTC
>CAZMIS010000129.1:0-10037 GCA_964566325.1 uncultured Anaerolineales bacterium | reverse complement strand
GCGACATCCTGGCGTTCGCCATCGCCCGCTTCGACACGGTCAAGGCGAGCTACCACATCTCGGCCAGGATGGCGCTGGTGCCCACACCCGACGCGCTCGCCGATGCAGAACTGCCCGACCTGCTCGAACAGTTCGACGCGCGCCAGGTGCTGCACGTCACCTACGGCTCGGTACTGCGAGATCCTGACCTGGGGCCGCGGCTGATGGCCGGCCTCACCCGTAACGAAGAAGCCTACTATCGCGTGCTTGAACGCCACTTCATCCGGCATCTGAGCCCCCTGAGAGGAAACCAATGAGATACGTCTTTCCCACCGACAACCCAACCCGCTATCGCTTTCCCACGCACGTGAACGACCTCGTGCTGGACCGGTCCGAGGCCACCGCGACCGAGGTATTCATCGTCGTGCTCGAGCCGGGCGAGGCGCCGCCGCTGCACAGGCACCCCGACACCGAGCAAATCTTCTACGTCCTGGAAGGCGAGGGCGAGCTCCGCATCGGACCCGACGCGGCCGAGACCTACCGGGTGAAGCCGGGCGACATCGTGCGCATTCCCCCCGACACGCTCCACATGATCAGCAACGACGGCAGCACGCCCGTGCGTTACGTGAGCATCGACGCGTTTCCGGGCGGCCGGCCAACGGCCGAGCCGACGTGGGACGACCATGCGCGGGCCAACTGCGTCGCGAATGGCTGGGACTTCGCGGCCGTCAAACAGAGCAGGTGAGGCACGACACCATGACATCGACGACCTTCGACTACACGTCTGAGGATGCGCAGGCCATGCCGGTGACCCCGGTTGCTCCTGCCCATTTCGAGTTCTCACGCTTCGAAGCGCACGCGGCCGAGGCCGAGGCGCGCTATGCCGCGTTCATGGCCGCGCCGGAGGGCATCATGGTGTGGCAGCGCGTCCGCGTGGCGAACGTGTTCCGGGACGGCTGCCGCGACATGCACGCATCGCTGCGCTGGCAGCTCGGCGGCCTGATGCGCTCCATGGACTACCTGACCGACGCGCCCACCTATCTCGAGCCGTGGTACGGCATCGGCGTGACCGCGGCCGCGTTCGGTGGCGAGTACGTCTGGCCCGAAGGCCAATCGCCCGCGGTGCTGCCGCTCTATCGCACCGTCGGCGAGGTGCCTCCTCTGACGCCCCGACCGTGGCAGGAGGCCCAGATCACGCGGCACGTCATGGCGATGATCGACATGTTCCTCGAAGAGACCGGCGGCCGCCTGCCCATGTCGTGGTCCGACCTCCAGAACCCACTCAACGTGGCGACCGAGCTGGTGGACACCTCCGCGTTCTTCACGGGCTTCATCGAGGAACCGGAGAAGGTGCGCGCCATCCTGGCCGCGCTGACCGACGAGGTGATCCGGTTTACGCAGGAACAGACGGCGCGCATCGGCAGTTGCCTGGTCCGGCCCGGGCACGGCTACGCCAGCGCGCGCTGTGGCACCGGCCTCGGGCTCAGCTCGGATAACCTGGTGATGATCTCCCCGCGCGCCTACCGGCAGTTCTGCGTCGACAACGATGCCCGCATCGGAGCCGCGTTCGGCGGAACGGCCATCCACTCGTGTGGCAACTGGGCGCGCTGGGTCGAAGCGGTCAAGGCGAACCCGAAACTGATCACCGTCGATGCCGCATTCACCCAGGCCACCGATCCCGCGTTCAACTCGGCCGCGGCGTTCCGTGATGCGTTCGCCGGCACCGGCATCATCGTCCATGCACGCATGGTGGGCGACCCCGAGGAAGTTGTGGCGCGCGCGCGGGAGCTGTGGGCGCCCGGCATGCGCCTGGTCGTCGTGACCTACGAGAAGGACCCGGCCGCACAACATCGTCTGTACCGGGACCTGCACGCCCTGGCTGCATGAGAGAGGTGCTTGCGTGAAGAAGGTCGTGGTCTTGGGCGCAGGCATGGTCGGCAGCGCAATCGCCGCCGACCTGTGCCGCGAGTTTGCAGTGACCTCGGTCGATGCGAGTGAGGCGCAACTGGCACGGCTCGCCGCCGCTCACCCCGTGGCAACGCGGGTTGCCGACCTGCGCGATCCCCGCGCGGTGCAGGACGCGGCCGCCGGCGCCGACTTGGTGATCGGCGCGGTGCCCGGCCACATGGGCTTTGCCACGCTGCAGGCGGTCATCGCCGCGGGGGTCAACGCGGTCGACATCTCCTTCTTTCCCGAGGATCCGTTCAGGCTGGACGCTGCGGCGCAGGCCGCGGGAGTGACCGCGATCACCGACGCAGGCGTCGCGCCGGGCCTCAGCAACCTGGTGCTCGGCTACGAAGCCAGCCGCATGGCGGTCGACTCGTTCCGTTGCCTGGTGGGCGGGCTGCCGGTGCGGCGCGACTGGCCCTGGCAGTACAAGGCGCCGTTCTCGCCCGTGGACGTGCTGGAGGAGTACGTGCGTCCGGCCCGCCTGATGGAAGGCGGCGCGGTGGTGGTGAAGCCCGCGCTCTCCGACCCGGAGCTGGTCGAGATCGACCCGGTCGGCACCCTGGAGGCATTCAATACCGACGGGCTGCGCACGCTGCTGAGGACGATGCGCGTGCCCGACATGGCAGAGAAGACGCTGCGCTATCCCGGCCACATCGAGTACGTGCGCGTGCTGCGGGAGGCCGGCTTCCTGGGCAGCGAGCCGGTGCAGGTGGGCGACGTCGCCGTCCGGCCGATCGACCTGGCGGCCGCGCTGCTCTTCCCGCGCTGGCGCCTCCAAGAGGGCGAGCCCGAGTTCACGGCGATGGAGCTCACGGTCCGCGGCCGGCTCGACGATGCGCCCTGCACGGTCGTCTATCGCCTCTTCGATCGCACCGACGAACACGGCGTGTCCTCGATGGCGCGCACGACCGGCTACACGTGCACTGCGATCGCGCGGCTGGTCCTCTCGGGGGCGTTCAGGCGCCCGGGCGTCTGCCCGCCGGAGTATGTGGGGGCCGCGCCGGGCTGCCTGGACGAGATTCTCGCCCACCTCGCCGCGCGCGGGGTCGTGGTGCGCAAGGAGGTTACACATGGGAACAACAACTGACACGGCCTCGCGGCCGGCCCGCCTCGCGGTGACGAACGGCCGCCTCGTGCTGCCCGATCGCATCGCGGAAGGCCTGGCACTCGTCGTCGAGGACGATCGCATCGCCGCCATCACCCCGGCGGGCGACGTGGGATCGGACACTGCAATCGCCGACGCGGGCGGGCGCCTCGTCATCCCCGGCCTGGTCGACATCCACACGCACGGCGGCCGGGGCGTCACCTTCAACGAACCGACCGCGGACGCGTTCGGCCGCATCCTGGAGATGAACGCGGAGGCCGGCGTCACCTCGGTCGTCGGCACGCTCGGCGGCGTCACCATTGCGGAGACGGTCGCCTGCCTCGACTTCGCCAGGGGGTGGCAGCGCTCCGCCGCACCCGGCAGCGCCCGGCTCATCGGCATGCACCTCGAGAGCCCCTACATCGAGCCGGCCCAGGCCGGCGCCCTGGACCCGGCGGGCATCCGCCGCGCGGACGATGGCAGCGCCGAGCCCCTGTTCGAGCACACCGGCATCCTGCGCATCCTCATGCTGGCGCCGGAGCTGCCCGGCGCGCTTGACCTGGTCGAGCGCATGGCCGGCCGGGGCGTCGTGGTGGCCGCAGGACACACCCGGGCCAAAGAAGAACAGGTCGTCGCGGCGATCGAGCGCGGGCTCAGCCACGTCACCCACATCTGGAGCGCGATGACGATGACCGTGCGCGAGGGCGCCTGGCGCAAGCCGGGCCTCGTCGAGACCGCGCTCGTGGACGGCCGGCTCACGGTCGAGATGATCGCGGACAACCGCCACCTGCCCCCCACGCTGATGAAGCTCGCGACGAAGTGCATCGATCCCGACCGGCTGTGCGTCGTCTCCGACGCGGCCACGGGTGCGGGCCTGCCGGAGGGCTCCCGGCTCAAGCTGGGCCCGGTCGATTTCGAGGTGCGCGACGGCGTGGGCATGTTGCTCGATGGCAGCGCGTTCGCGGGCAGCACCACGCTGCTGGGCCAGATGCTCGCCGTCCTGCGGGACGTGGTCGGCCTGCCCCTCGTCGATGCGGTGCGCATGTGCACCCTCACCCCGGCGCGCGTCGCGGGCTGGGATGACCGGATCGGCAGCCTGGCCCCGGGCAAGCTGGCGGACATCGTACTATTGGACGAACACCTGGCGCCGCGGCGCGTGATGATCGGCGGCCGGTGGATCAACTAGAGGAGAAACAGAATCATGACGCTTGAAGCACCGTTCAGCGAGATGGTGGTCGATCGACTGCCCGTATCGATCTATCGCACCAACGAGACGATGGGGGCCGCGGCTGCGGCGGAAGCAGCGAAGATCCTGCGCGCGGCGGTGGCCGAACGCGGGGTGGCGAACGTCATCGTCGCCACGGGCAACTCCCAGCTGAGCTTCCTGGCCGCGCTGCGCGCCACGCCGGACGTGCCGTGGGATCGCATCAACGTGTTCCATATGGACGAATACGTCGACCTGCCCGCGGGCCACAGCGCCAGCTTCCCGGCCTTCCTGCACCGCCACCTCGTCGACGAGGTGCAGCCCCGCGCATTCTACCCGGTGCCCGCCAGCGGCGACGTGGAAGCCGGCTGCCGCGAGTACGAGCGGCTGCTGCGCGAACACCCGGCCGACCTGTGCGTCATGGGCATCGGCGAGAACGGCCACATCGCATTCAATGATCCGCCCTACGCGGACTTCGATGACCCCGTCTGGGCCAAGGTCGTCCGGCTGGATGACCGGTCGCGGCGCCAGCAGGTCGGCGAGGGCCACTTCGCGAGCCTGGACGAAGTGCCGACCCATGCGGTCACGCTCACGATTCCCGCGCTGCTGTCGGCCACGCGCGTGCTGGTGCTCGTGCCCGAGCAGCGCAAGGCGTGGGCGGTGGAGCGCTCGCTGCGCGGCCCGGTGACCGAGGATTGCCCCGGCTCCATCCTGCGCACTATGGGCCACGCGCACCTGTACCTGGATGCGGATGCGGCGTCGAGCCTGTAGGTCACGCGGCGCCACCTCGTTGTAGAAACGTAGCATGCTACGTCTCTACATAACATGACGAGAACCGACGCGTACCATTGATAGAAGGAAACCATGAATTCCAGAGAGCGACTCCTGACCACCCTTGCCCACCGCGAGCCGGATCGCGTGCCCTTCGACCTGGGCAGCACCCAGGTGACCGGCATTCACGCGCAGGCCTACGTCCGCCTGCGCGCCGCGCTCGGGCTGCCGCCTGTCACGCCGGTGCTGTGCGACGTGGTCCAGGGCCTGGCCCTGCCCGATGATGACGTGATGGACCGCATGGGCGTCGACGTGCGCGGCCTCTTCCCCCTCAACAGCCACAACGACAACGTCATGGGCCGCGCCCGCCGCGAGGCAGTGGGCGAGGGCGAGGAGGTGGAGGCGTTCGTCGACGAATGGGGCATCACGCAGCACAGGCCCTACCCCCACGGGCTTTACTTCACCGCGGTCCGCCATCCGCTCGAGGGTCAGATCACGACCGCGGACGTTGCCCGCCATCCCTGGCCCGACACCGGCGATCCCCGGCGGATCGCGGGCCTGCTCGAGCTGGCCCAGGGTTACCATGCGCAAGGCCGCGCGGTCATGATCAAGGGCGTGCTGGCAGGGGTCTTCGAAATGGCGCAGCGCGTGCGCGGCATGGCCGCGCTCATGATGGACATGGCCTCCGACGAGGCGCTGGCCAACGCCCTGTTCGCAAAGATGGTGGAACTCAAGGTCCGGTTCTGGGAGATGGCGCTGCCGCAGCTGGGAGACGCCGTGGATGTCATCTCCGAGGCCGACGACTACGGCACGCAGGTGTCGCAGCTCATCTCCCCGCGCATGTTCCGCCGGCTGATGAAGCCCCACCTGTCCACCCTGTTCGGCCGGATCCACGAGCTGGCGCCCGATGCCAGGCTTTTCTTCCACTCCTGCGGCAACGTGCGGCCGCTGCTGCCCGACTTCATCGAGATGGGCGTGGACATCCTGAACCCGGTCCACGTGCGCGCGACCGGCATGGACCCGTTCGAGCTCAAGGCCGACTTCGGGAAAGACATCGTCTTCTGGGGCGGCGGGGTGGACACCCAGGACGTCCTGCCCTATGCCACGCCGGACGAGGTGCGCGATCACGTGCGGCGCAACATCGAGGCGCTGGCGCCGGGCGGGGGCTTCGTCTTCAACACCGTCCACAACATCCAGGCCGACGTGCCGCCCGAGAACCTCGTCGCCATGTGGGAGACACTGCAGACGTACGGAGTGTACCGATGACCCGATCCTTCCTGCCCTTCGAAGTTGTGTTCAATCCCAACTGGTGGCATCACGCGGCCGGCATCTCGTTCGAGAAGCCCTTCTACTTCGATGCAGCCACCCGCCGCGCGGCCGACGTCACCATGCGCCGGGTGCTGCACCAGCGCTACGGCGACCTTGGGTTCGGCGAGCCTGACCCGCAGCCCAGGCCCGTGGTCGGGTCGCTGCACGTCGCGGGCGGCTTCATTATCCCCGCGCTCCTGGGCGCAGAGATCCGCTTCGAGCCCGACGCAGCGCCGCAGCCCCTGCCCCACACCCTGACGGCAGGGCAAATCGACGCGTTCGAGGTGCCCGACTTCCGCACGACCTCACCGATGGCGGAACTGATCGCGGACTGGGACGCGGTGGAGAAGGAATGGGGCTACCTCGTCGGCGACCTGAACACGGACGGCCTGCTCAACGCCGCCTATCACTTCTACGGGCAGGACCTCTTCTCCGACTTCTACGAGGCGCCCGAGCGCGTCCGCCGCTACCTGGCCCAGATCGCAGAGCTGATCGGTGACGTGGCCGGCTACATCCGCGGGCGGACGGGAAGCTGTTCGATCGCGGTCAACCGGCAGGTCGAGCGCGTGGACCGCTCCATCTTTCTGCACGCCAACTGCTCGGTGCAGATGATCTCCCCGCGCAGCTATCAGCAGATGCAGCTGCCGGTGGAGAAGGCGTTGGCCGGCCGGCTGCGCCCGTACGGCATCCACCACTGCGGCGACAACATGCATCGCATGGCAGCCGCCTATGCGGAGCTGGAGCCGGCCTTCTGCGACGTGGGCTGGGGATCGGACGTGGCGGCCTGCCGCCGCGCACTCCCCGACACCTTCCTGAACCTAAGGCTGAGCCCCATCCGCATGCTGCAATGCACGCCCAAGGAGATGGCCGCGGACGCCGAGTCCCTGCTCCTGGCCGCGGGTCCGCTGGACAAGGTTGGGCTCTGCTGCATCAATATGGACCACGGCACGCCCGACGACAACCTCTTCGCGGTGGGCGAGGTGATGGCGCGCTATCGCGGCTACGGCGCATAGGATCCGGCCTGCGGGTTATGGCTCGCCGCGCAACCATAGTATAATGCGACCGAACAAACGTATCGGTCGCATGTCGGGAATGGCAGACGTGGGGGAGCATCCTGAGCGGAGCGGCGGCAAAGCCGCTGCGTAGTCGAAGGAGGCGACCCGACCGCGCCGCCGAAGGCGTCCTTCGACTGCGTCCCGGCCGTTTGCCGGCCGGGACTCCGCTCAGGATGCCTTCGCTCCCGGCAGCACTTGAAACTCCAGGTGGAAAGCAGGCTATGCCAGATCGAGCCATCTCGCCGCAGGGGCGGCCGGAAGAAGTCGTGGTGGATGCCGCGTTGCGGCCGCACTCGCTCGACGAGATGTTGGGCCAGGACCGGCTGCGCGAGAACCTGCGCATCCTCATCGACGCGGCCCGCGCGCGCGGCGAGGCGCTGGATCACGTCCTGCTCTACGGCCCGCCCGGCCTGGGCAAGACGTCGCTCGCCTGGGTGCTCAGCCACGAGATGGGCGTGGGCATGAAGGTGACCGCGGGGCCGGCCATCGAGCGCGCGGGCGACCTGGCCGCGATCCTGACCAACCTGCGCCAGGGCGACATCCTCTTCATCGACGAGGTGCACCGGCTCGGCCGTGCGGTGGAAGAGGTCCTCTACCCCGCGATGGAGGACTTCGCGCTCGATATCGTGGTGGGCAAGGGGCCCAGCGCGCGCAACATCCGCCTCAAGCTGCCCCGGTTCACCCTGGTCGGCGCGACGACGCGGCTGGCGCTGATGACCGCGCCGCTGCGCGCCCGTTTCGGCGCCGTGTACCGCTTCGACTTCTACGACCAGGCCGCGATGGAGGCGATCGTGAAGCGCGCGGCCGGGCTGCTGCAGGTCAGCGCCACCACCGACGGTATTCGCGAGATCGCCCGCCGCGGCCGCGGCACCCCGCGCGTCGGCCTGCGCCTGCTGCGTCGCGCGCGCGACTTCGCCCAGGTGCGCTCAGAGGGCATGATCACCGCGGACTCCGCGCGCGAGGCGCTGGCCCTGATGGACATCGACGAGTTGGGGCTGGACGCGCTCGACCGCGGCGTGCTGGGCCGCATCATCCGCGACTTCCGCGGCGGGCCGGTGGGGCTGGAGACGATCGCCGCGTCCCTCAGCGAGGAGTCCGACACCATCATGGACGTGGTCGAGCCCTACCTGCTGCAGCTCGGGTTCCTGGAGCGCACCCCACGGGGCCGGATGGCCACCCGAAAAGCTTACGACCACCTCGGCGAGCCGTACCCGGAACAGGCCGAACAGCCAGGCCTGTTCAACGACCAGGGCGCATCCTGACCGGCCCCAACCGTAGCATGAAGACGAGTGATTTCGACTATGCCCTCCCACCCGAGCTGATCGCGCAGACGCCGATCGAGCCGCGCGACGCCTCGCGGCTCCTGGTGGTCGACCGCGGCTCGGGTGACCTCGCGCACCGGCGCTTCTCCGATGTGCTCGACTACCTGCGCCCCGGGGACCTGCTGGTGGGCAACAACAGCCGGGTCATTCCCGCGCGGCTGCACGGCGTGAAGGAGACGGGCGGCTCGGTGGAGATCTTCCTGCTGCGGCCGCACGAGGCCGGCGCGTGGGAGTGCCTCGTCGGGGGCAAGGGCCTGCGGCCCGGCGTGCGCGTGCACCTGCGGCGTCCTTCGACTTCGCCCGCACTGCGTGCGGACTCCGCTCAGGATGCCTTGGTCACCACTCAGCGGAGCACCCTGAGCGCAGGGCCAGCCGAAGATTGGCACACCGTAGGGAGCGCAGTCGAAGGAGCGGAGCGGCCGGAAGACCGCGACATCACCGCGACCATCCTCGCGGAGACCGAGATGGGCGAACGTCCGCCCGCCATCACCGCGACCGTCCTCGCGGAGACCCCAACCGGCGGACGCATCATCAGCTTCGAGCCCCCGGTGGACGAGTGGCTGTGGGACGTCGGCGAGACGCCCCTGCCGCCCTACATCCACGAACCGCTGGCAGACGCTGAGCGTTACCAAACCGTCTACAGCCACATCGAGGGGTCCGTGGCCTCGTCCACCGCGGGGCTGCACTTCACTCCCGAGATGCTGGTGGAGCTCCGCGAGCGCGGCGTGCGCTTCGCCGCGGTGACGCTGCACATCGGGCTCGACACCTTCAAGCCGGTGCAGGCGGAAAACATCGAAGAGCACCGGATCCACCGCGAATGGGCCGAGTTGCCCCCGGACACGGCCAGGGCCGTCAACGAGACGCGGCTGGGCGGCGGACGCATCATCGCCATCGGCACGACGGTCGTGCGCACGCTGGAGAGCGCGGCGAAGATCGCGCTGGGGTTCAACCCGTGCGACGAGGTGCCCGAGGGGAGCGTGTGCGGCTGGCAGACGGTCGCCGCATTCTCGGGCGAGACAGACCTCTTCATCCGCCCCGGCCACCGCTTCCGCGCGGTGGATGCCATGATCACCAACTTCCACCTGCCCCGCTCCACCCTGCTGATGCTGGTCAGCGCGTTTGCGGGCAAGGACCTCATGGACCGCGCCTACGCCGAGGCGATCCGCGAGCGCTACCGCTTCTACAGCTTCGGCGACGCCATGGCGATCTTCTGAGTCCTCCGCACCGCAGAGACCTCCGAGGTATCAGGCCCGCCAGAGGCGGGCACTACCTCGGGGTCTTCTCGTGTCGATGCAGACTCGTCCGGCAAAAACCTGACGCGCATCATGTACAGTCGCCGTCTCCGCCCGTATATTATATGCAGA
>CAZMIS010000128.1:0-10086 GCA_964566325.1 uncultured Anaerolineales bacterium | reverse complement strand
CACCACGCGCACCCCGCGGCTCGCCCGGCCGGCCTGGCGGATATCCTGCACCAGCGTCCGAATCACGATGCCGCCAGACGTGATGATCGACACCTGGTCCTCCGGCTGGACCACCCTGGCTGCGGCCACCCGCCCCGACTCGTCCAGCCGGGTGTGATCGGTGGCCCACACCCCCTGGGAGTTGCGGCCGTGAACCGGAAACTCGCTCAGCGGGCTGCGCTTGCCGTAGCCCTGCTCGCTGACCACCAGCAACTCGCCGTTGGGCTCCACCACGTCGAACGCGGCGATCGTGTCGTCCTCCGCGAGGCGGATGGCCTTGACCCCGGCCGCGCCGCGGCCCATCGGGCGCACCTCCCGCTCGGTGAAGCGGCACGCCTTGCCGCCGCTCGTGACGATGAGGAAGTCGTCCTTGCCGTGCGTCAGCCGTGCCCAGCTCAGCTCGTCGCCCGGGCCGAGGTTCATGGCGATGATGCCGCTCGGCCGCACGTCGCGGAACTCCGACAGCTGCATCCGCTTGATCTTGCCGTGCCGGGTCAGCAGCGTCACGAACTCCGCGTGTTCGAAGTCGGGGACGACCAGGATCGTGGTGACCTTCTCGTCTGCGTTCAGGTTGAGGAAGTTCACCATGGGTAGCCCGCGGCCGTCGCGCGCGGTCTCGGGCAGGTTGTAGACGCGCTGGCCGTACACGCGGCCGCGATCGGTGAAGAAGAGCATGTGGTCGAGGGTGCGCGCGGACAGGAGGTCGACCACCTCGTCCTCGTCCTTCGTCCGCATGCCCTGGACCCCGCGGCCGCCGCGGCGCTGCGCGCGGTATGCGGTCAGGGGCGTGCGCTTGATGTAGCTGTTCTGCGTCACACTGACCAGCACGGCCTCCTGGCGGATCAGGTCTTCCTCGGTGAAGCCCTCGACAGCCTCGGCCACGATCTCCGTGCGCCGCTCGTCGTCGAACTTCTCCTTGAGCGCCAGCACCTCTTCCCGGATCACGCCCAGGATCAGCGACGGATCGGCCAGGAGCGATTCATAGTAGGCGATCTGCTTCAGCAGCTCGAGGTACTCGTCCTCGATCTTCTGCCGTTCCAGGCTGGCCAGCCGGCGCAGCTGCATATCGAGGATTGCCTGTGCCTGCTTCTCACTCAGGCTGAAGCGCGCGATCAGCTTGCCCTTGGCATCGTCCGCGTTGACGGCCGTGCGGATGATGCGGATCACCTCATCCAGGAACTGCAGCGCGATCCGCAGGCCCTCTAAGATGTGGACGCGCTCGCGCGCAACGCGCAGCAGGTGGGCCGTGCGCCGGGTGATGACGTCGATGCGGTGGTCGATGTAGATCTGCAGCGCGCGCTTCAGGCTCAGCAGCCTGGGCTCGCCGTCCACCAGCGCCAGCATGTTGACGCCGAAGGTGCCCTGCAGCGGCGTGTACTTGAAGAGCTGGTTCAGCGTCTTGCGCGGGGATGCCGAACGCTTCAGCTCGATCACGACGCGCATGCCCGTGCGGTCCGACTCGTCGCGCAGGTCGCTGATGTCGTTGATCCGGCCGTCGCGCACCAGCTCCGCGATGCGTTCCAGGATGGTGGTCTTGTTGAGCTGGTAGGGGATCTCGCTCACGATGATGCGGTGCCGGCCCCCGCTCATCTCCTCGATCCGGGTCCGCGCGCGCATCGTGATGCGGCCCTTGCCCGTGCCGTACGCCAGCTGGATCGCCTCGCGGCCCATGATGAGGCCGCCCGTGGGAAAGTCGGGCCCGTGGACGAACTGCATCAGCTCTTCGACCGTGATCTCGTCGGCCTCGGCCCAGCGATCGATCAGGTGGACGATGGCGTCGACGACCTCGCCCAGGTTGTGCGGCGGGATGTTGGTCGCCATGCCGACCGCGATGCCGCTGTTGCCGTTGAGCAGCAGGTTGGGCAGGAGCCCGGGCAGGACGGCCGGTTCCTGAAGGCTGCCGTCGAAGTTATCGTTCCAGTCGATGGTCTCTTTGTCGATGTCGGCCAGCAGGGCATCGGAGATGCGCGCCAGCCGGGCCTCGGTGTAACGCATGGCGGCGGGCGCATCGCCGTCGACGGAACCGAAGTTGCCCTGGCCGTCCACCAGGGGATAGCGCAGGCTGAACGTCTGCGCCATGCGCGCCATGGCGTCGTAAATCGAAGAATCGCCGTGGGGGTGGTACTTACCGAGCACCTCGCCGACGATGCGGGCGGATTTACGGTAGGGCGTGCCTGCCCGATATCCCACGTCGTGCATCGCATAGAGGATGCGCCGCTGGACCGGCTTGAGGCCATCGCGGGCGTCGGGCAATGCGCGCGCCACGATCACGCTCATGGCGTAATCCAGGTACGAGACACGCATTTCGTCGTCGATGCTGATGGGCCGGACGACCCCGACGTTGTGGGGGGTCAGATCGATTTCGTTGTTCATACCACTCCTTGGCGCGCCTGCGAGTTAGAACCTTATTATACCGCAGAAGGGCGATATGAACCATTTTGGGGGCTATTAAATGAAGGGGGGCGGAGGGCCGCAGCACCAGCAAGCGAGCATTCTGAGCGGAGGGCCGCCGCGGTCTGCGGCCCGCAGTCGAAGAAGCGAAGCGGTCTTTCGTCAACCCGCGTCCTTCGACTGCACTCCGCCGCCCTGTGGGCCGGCTCCGTTCCGCTCAGGATGCTTGAAGTGGCGCCCGCAGGCGCGCGTGCCGCGTTATCCAGGTGCCCGGCATCTAAGGGCGCGCTTGTGTCGGTCCTACTCGCGCTGCAGCAGCCGGCGGGCCTGGCCGCGCCAGTCCTCCTTGACGACGCGCTCCAGGTTGCCGCGCGTCACCTTGTCGAGCACCTCGTAGGACGCGTCGGCCAGCTGCTCGTACGTCATGATGCCGAGCTCGCGGAGGCGCTTGGCGTAGATCGGGCCGACGCCCATGATCAGTTCCAGGTTGTCCTCGCCGGCCGGCCCCCGGTGCGGCAGGACCTCGGCCGCGGGCACATCCAGCGGGACGGTGCCCCCGCGCCGCGGCGCGATGGCGGCCATCTCGGCCGCGATGCGCGCGACTTCGTCGGTCCCCGGCAGCCGTGACGCCATGGCTTCCGCGTCGGCGGACACGCCTTCGTCGATCGCCGCGGCCGGTGCAGCAGGGGCTGCCTGGGCCTGCAGTTGGGCAAGCTGGAGGCGCAGTGCCTCGAGCTCGGCGCGCAGCCGGTCGGCCTCGGATAGCACCGGTTCGGCAGTCGCCTCCGGAAGCGAAGCCTCAACGGGCGGCATCTCCACGAAAGGCGCCTCAACCACCGGCTCCGGCAGAGTCTCCTCTTCGACGATCTCGACCATGGGCAGCACGACGCCGGGCAGCGGAGGCAGGGCCATGTCCGCGCTCTCGAACGCGACGACCTCGCCCGCCTCGATCTCCACCTGGGGCAGGTCTACGTCGGGCAGGTCTAGGTCAGGCAAGTCAACCTGCGGCAACTCGACCTCAGGCAGGTCCAGCTCGGGCAGGTCCACCTGAGGTAGCTCGACCTCGGGCACGCGAACCTCAAGCTCCGGCAGATCGACCTGCGGTAGTGCTACCTGCGGCAACTCCACCTCAGGCACGCGAATATCGACCTCAGGCAGGTCCACCTGCGGCAGCTCAACGTCGACCTCAGGCAGGTCCAGCTCGGGCAGGTCCACCTGCGGCAACTCAACGTCGACCTCAGGCAGGTCCAGTTCGGGCAGGTCCACCTGCGGCAACTCGACGTCGACCTCAGGCAGGTCCAGTTCGGGCAGGTCTACCTGCGGCAACTCAACGTCGACCTCAGGCAGGTCCAGCTCGGGCAGATCCACCTGCGGCAGATCGACCTCAGGCACGCGAACCTCAAGCTCTGGCAGATCGACCTGCGGTAGTGCTACCTGCGGCAGCTCGACCTCGACCTCAGGCAGGTCCAGCTCGGGCAGGTCCACCTGCGGCAACTCAACCTCGGGCACGCGAACCTCAAGCTCCGGCAGATCGACCTGCGGTAGTGCTACCTGCGGCAACTCAACGTCGACCTCAGGCAGGTCCAGTTCGGGCAGGTCCACCTGCGGCAGCTCAACGTCGACCTCAGGCAGGTTCAGCTCGGGCAGGTCTACCTGCGGCAACTCCACCTCGACCTGCGGCAGGTCTGCCTCGAGCATCTCAGCCTCGAAGGCGCGCACCTCGGCTTCGGTCAGTTCAACCTCGGGCAGTTCCACCTCGGGCAGTTCCACCTCGGGCACGCGGACCTCGATCTCAGGCACGGCCTCGATCTCGACCTCGGGCAGCACTGCGCCGCCCGCCACGACATCGACTGCCTCAAGCGGCTCGACGACGACTTCTTCGACCACCGGCGCCGCGACCTCGAACACAGGCGCCTCGATCGTCACACCCTCAGGCGCCACGACCGCAGGCGCCACGACCGCAGGCGCCACGACCTCAGGCGCGAACACCTCAGGCAGCTCGACCTCAGGCGCGACAAGAACGGGCTCCTGAGCCAGCCCGACCTCAGGCTCAAGGAAGACCGGCGCGGCGACCGGCGCGGCCGCAAGCGGCGCCGCAACCACCGGGGCTTCCGGCGGCACGGAGCGCAGCACGCGCTGGCGCTTCACAGTCTCCAGATTGTTGTCGATCCGCGCCAGGAAGAACATCATCAGGCCGAACACCAACAGCGTCAGCCCGGAGAGAATTGCCACGGCCGCCAGCGGGATGATCAGCCAAGCCGTCGAACCGGTCCCCCACCCTGCACCGAAGCCCCGACTGTTCAACCAGAGTGCTCCGCCGATGGCAGCTGCCAGGTAGACGAGAGCAACGACCAAGATCAATACTGCCACGCCACGCAAAAAGCGATGCCCCTGCATTCGTACCGCCTTTCTTCCCAATGGGAAACAGCTACTCGCTTCCAATAAATGCCTACAAACATATTGTATCACATTTTTCGCGCAAGTGCATCTACCTTTCGTCTCCACTTTTATGCTATACTCGCGCAGCGTAAGCCGCCATCAACGGCACGATGCAAGGAGCCACGAGTTGACAGATCATTCGCATTCTCCCTACCTCGAAGACATCCCGCTGGACACCGCGCTGCAGCGCTGGTGGGACGCGTTGGCCGAGGCCGGCCAGGCCGGCCTGATGCCGGGCGAGATCGTCGCGCTGGACGAAGCCGTGGGCCGGGTGACGGCTGCGCCCGTGTGGGCCGCGGTCTCGTCGCCTCACTACCACGCATCGGCCATGGACGGCTATGCGGTCCGCGCGGATGCGACGCGCGGGGCCAGCGAGATGCGGCCGCGGCAGCTGAAGGTGGGCACGGAAGCGTTCTACGTGGACACGGGCGACCCGATTCCGCCCCATACGAACGCGGTCATCATGGTGGAGGACGTCCAGCTCAGCGGACCCTCGGGCGCGCAGCAGATCGAGATCCTGGCGCCGGTCGCGCCGTGGCAGCACATCCGCCCCATGGGGGAAGACATGGTGGCCACGGAGTTGATCCTGCCGGCCAACCACCAGCTGCGCCCGCAGGACATCGGCGCGGCGGCAGGATCCGGACACGGCACGCTCTTCGTGCGGCGGAAGCCGCGCGTGGCCATCCTGCCGACCGGGACGGAACTGGTCAAGCCGGGCGCGGCGCTGCGCCCGGGCGACATCATCGAGTATAACTCCCTCGTGCTCGGCGCGATGGTGGCGGAATGGGGCGGCGCGGTGACGCGGCTGCCCATGCTCTCGGACGACTACGAAGCCATCCGCGAGGCGGTGCTGGCTGCCGCAGAGCAGCACGACCTCGTGATCGTCAACGCGGGATCATCCGCCGGCTCGGAGGACTTCACCGCGCGCATCGTGGCCGAGCTCGGCCGGCTCCTGGTGCACGGGATCGCCATCCGGCCGGGACACCCGGTGATCATGGGACTCCTGCGCCTGGCGGACGCGGCGGCGGGCGACCGATGGGTGCCCGTGATCGGACTGCCCGGCTACCCGGTCAGCGCAGCGATGACCTGCGAGCTGCTGGTCAAGCCGACGGTGGCGCGCTGGCTGGGCCGGCCGCCGGAGGAACGGCCCGCGGTCGAGGCGACCCTGACGCGCAAGGTGGTCAGCCCTGACGGCGAGGAGGAGTATCTGCGGGTCACGGTGGGCAAGGTGGGCGAGCGGCTGGTGGCCACCCCGCTGCCGGGCGGCTCGGGCGTGCTGATGTCGCTCGTACGGGCCGACGGCCTCGTGCGCATCCCGCGCGGGGTGACCGGGTTCGAGCCGGGCGCGCAGGTGGCCGTGAGCCTGCTCAAGCCTCCCGGGCTGCTGGCGCGCACGATCGTCGCTATCGGCAGCCACGACCTGACGCTCGATCTGCTGGCCGACGAGCTGGGCCAGCGCTTCCCCGGCACGTCGCTCTCGTCGGCCAATGTCGGCAGCCTGGGCGGGCTGCTTGCCCTCAGCCGGGGCGAGGCGCACCTGGCCGGCTCGCACCTGCTGGACGAGGCGACGGGCGAGTATAACCTCAGCTACATCCGGCGGATCCTGCCCGCGGTGAAGGTGGTCGTGCTCGGCTTCGTCCAGCGGGAGCAGGGCCTGTTCCTCCCCAAGGGCAATCCGAAGGGCATCCGCGGCATCGCGGACCTGGCGCGCGAGGACGTGGTCTTCATCAACCGGCAGCGGGGCGCAGGAACGCGCGTCCTCCTCGATTACCTGCTGCGCCGAGCCAACATCGACCCCGGGTCCATCCAGGGCTACCAGCGCCAGGAGTTCACGCACCTCGCGGTGGCAGCCGCGGTCACGTCGGGCGCGGCCGATTGTGGGCTCGGCATCCTGGCCGCCGCGCGCGCGCTGGACCTCGACTTCATCCCGATCGGCGAAGAGCAGTATGACCTGATCCTGCCCGCAGCAGCCTATGAGAGCGCGGCCCTGGCGCCGCTGCTCTCGATCATCCGTGACCCGGCTTTCGTGCGGCGTGTGATCAAGCTGGGCGGCTACGCCACCCCGCGCATCGGCCAGGTCCTGGCGGAGCTGGGCGATGGGCCGGAATAAACCGCTGCGCTTCCCGGAGTTCCCGAAGCCCACGCCGCGCGTGGTGCTGTGGGAGGGCGCGCGCCGGCCCGACGAGGGGACGATCCACGAAGAGCTGACGGGCGGCGGGTACGGCGTCGTGCGCTACCGGCAGGAGCCGTCCGCCGGGTACGGGCCACACGCCCACGTCTATCCTGAGACGATGTGGGTGGTGGAGGGCAGCCTCACCATCATCCTGACGTCTGAAGCTCGGATGGTCGAACTGCTGCCCGGGGATCGCATCGACATACCGCAGGGTGTCGTGCATGGGGTGATCGCGGGGGTAGAGGGCGCGGTCTATCTCCTGGCGACGAAGTAGCGGGCGGAATAAAAAAACCTCCGAGGTTTTGCCAACGTTTCGTTGGCAAGAAACCTCGGAGGTTTGTCTTAGTCCGTGATGTAACGCAAGACCTCCGAGTACGTGCCAGCCTGCGGCTGGCCTATACTCGGAGGTCTTTTTTAGGCCGCGATGACCAGCGCTGACTACAGCTGCGACGTGCAGGCCGGGCAGCGGGTCGCCTCGAGCGGGATGGCGGTCTTGCAGAACGGGCACGGCTTGGTCACGACGGGCGCGGCCGGAGCCGGCCTCATCTTGTTGTACGCCTTCACGACCAGGAAGATGGCGAAGGCCACGAGCAGGAAGTCGACGATCGTCTGCAGCAGGTTGCCGTAGTTGAGCGTGACCGCGCCTGCCTCTTTCGCGGCCTCAAGGGTCGCGAACGGCCCGGTGCCCTTCAGTACGAGGAACAGGTCGGAAAAGTCACGCGCACCGAAGATGGCCGCGATGATCGGCATGATCAGGTCGTTGACGAACGAGGTCACGATCTTGCCGAATGCGGCGCCGATCACGACCGCGACGGCCAGGTCCAACACGTTCCCACGAGCGATGAAATCACGAAATTCCTTCAGCATGAAACCCTCCCTAGTTGATCCTTGAATCCTCAGGACTTGTCCTCGACACATCTCCCCGGCGCACGATCCGCCATCTCACCACGGAATGGGCTGCCGTGCAGGCCGCGGGACATACCGACCGAACGTAGCATAACATCACCGACTTACAGGCAACATTACAGCACCCGCTCCGTTCGGCCATGCCGCACCGAACGGCCGGGCCACATCGGCGCACGGCGCACCGCCTATCCTGGCGTCCCGGCGGCAATCGGGAACGTGGTGAAGAAGGTGGTCCCTTCCCCTTGCCGGCTGTGCAGCCAGATCTGCCCGCCGTGCTGCTCCACCAGCAGCTTCGCGATGTACAGGCCCAGGCCGGCGCCGTGCTCGCCGGTCTGCACTGCGCTGTCCCCCCGGACGAAGGGGCGAAACAGCCGGACCTCCTCCTCCGGACTGACGCCGAAGCCCTGATCAGCCACCGCGATCTGCAGGAAGCCGGCCGCGTCCGCATCCCTGCTCAACGTGATCTCGATCTCGGTGTCCAGCGCGGCATACTTGCCGGCATTGCTGATCAGGTTGCCGATCACCTGCGCGGTCCGCTGCCCGTCCACGAGCGCCAATGGCAGGTCCTGCGCCGCATGCACGATCACTCGCTGCGAGCGAGCTTCCAGGAGTGGCGCCTGCTCCACGACCACCGTCTCGAGGAGGGCGAGCAGGTCCGTCGGCTGCAGGGATAGCTCGAGCCGGCCGGATTCGATGCGCGCCAGGTCGAGCAGATCCCGTGTGATCCGGAGCAACCGCTCCGCGCTCGATTCGATGATGCCGAGGTACTCGTGCTGGCGAGGGGTCAGCTCGCCCGCGTCGCCGTCCAGCAGCATCTCCACATAGCCGGCAATCGAGGCCAGCGGCGTGCGCAGTTCGTGCGCCGCGATGGACACGAACGCGGACTTGACCACGTCGAGCCGCCGCAGCTCCGTGTTGGCGGCCGACAGCTGCACGTTCTGCTCGCGCAGCGTTCGCTCCAGCAAGCGCAGGTCGTTGCGATGCTGCATCAGCCGTTGCTCCAACACGCCGATCTCGGTGACGTCCTGGATGACGTACACGATGCCGGAGACCCGGCCAGCCCCGTCCCCGTGGGGCAGCGCAACCAGGTTAAAATAGAGCGTATCGCCCTCGGACCCGTCGTAGTTCACCCAGGGGACGCTCCAACGCGGCCGCGAACCATCGAGAACCTGTTGCAGCGCCTCTTCGCTGCCCACCAACTCCGGAGCCAGGTCGAGCAGGCCGGCGCCCAGCCAACTGGGGGCGCCGCCCGGGATGATGTCGAGGAGGCCCCCGACGTGCAGCACGCGCAGTGCGCGGTCGGTCACCGCGTACGCGATGCGCCTGTCCTGCAACACGATCTCAGCAGAGCATCCCGCTTCCACAGCCTGATCTCCGGTCACGCGCCGATCGCCAGCCGGCCGAGCGTCCTGAAGGCCTCCTCAACGCCAGAACCCGTCTTAGCGCTCGTGAGGCAGCAGCCGGCCCGCAGCTCCGCGGCGGTCGAGGCAATCTCCTCCTCCTTCAGCACGTGCTGATCGAACAGATCCTGCTTGTTGGCCGCAAGAAGCACTGCGGCCTTAGGGTTGACGGCCCTCATCTGTGCGGCATACTTGCGCGCGCTGGCCAATGTATCACGCTGAGTCAGATCGCACACAATCAGCGCGCCGGCCGCACCGCGCAGATAGCTGGCACGGATCTGGTCGAACTCCTCGCTGCCGGCCAGGTCCCACAGCATCAGCGTCAGTTCCGCGACATCGTCGCCGCGCGGCACGACAACCGGTTTCCGGCTGACCTTGACGCCGATCGTGCTCAGATACTTATCCTCGAAAAGGTTGTACACGAAGCGGCGCACCAGGCTCGTCTTGCCGACGGCATAGTCGCCCAGCAGGCAGATCTTTATGCTCAACGCAACCATGACTCAACCCCCTCCCACCACCGGTACATCTTCTATCCAGCCCTCGATTTCCACCAATGCCGCGGCCAGCCAGCCCGGCTCACCGCTGGCGGTGCAACATACCTGGATCCAGCCGCCGGTCGCATCGCGCCCCACGATGGTGAAGGCCGAGCCCACCGGCGCACGTTGAATGATCGGCGCGTCCATGCCGGGCGCCTGCCGCATGTTCACGACGACGAGCGTCCTGGCTTGGGGTGCGGGG
>CAZMIS010000127.1:0-10120 GCA_964566325.1 uncultured Anaerolineales bacterium | reverse complement strand
CCCCTGCAGCAGGGACGAGCGCGCGGACAGGATGTTCGTGCCCGGCGCCACAAGGTCGGGCTTGATCCGGTCGTCCCGCGTGGGGCCGCGGCTCGAGAACGCAGCGATATCATCGGGGTGATCCGACGGCCGATCGCCCTTCAGCGGCGCCACGCTGAAGCTGGCCGGCCAGAGGCTGCCGTAGGCCCGCTGGTAGCCACCGATCGCCCGGACCGACTCCGCCGCACCGACCGTGATCGCGTTCTTTGCCGTGCCGGGCGGCGTCACGCTGCCCGACTCGACGACGCCGTCCCCGTCCTCGTCCGTCCCGTCGTTGCCTGCGGCCATCAGGATCACGAAGTCCTTGTGGTCCCAGCAGAAGCGGTCCACCGCCTCGGAGTAGTCGTCGTACGCACCGTACATGCCGCCGCCCCAGCTGTTGCTGTGGATGCGGGCGCCCTCGTCGTAGGCTTGTTGAAAGAGCAGCCGCAGGTCTGCCGGCAGCCCTGCCAGGCCGTACTCGGGCGGATAGCGCCGGTACTGGCCGTAATAGGCCTGGCGGTAGCCATCCGTCCAGCGCAGCTGTTGCTCGATCGCCTGGAAGACGATCGACGCCTCGTAGGCAATGCCGCGCACCGCGCCGTCGCCCGGGTTCGCCGGTGCCCAGCCCGCGCCGCTGCCAGCAAGAGAACCGGTCACGTGTGTGCCATGGCCGGAGCGAGAATCGGATGGCCCGTCGTCCCCGCCGACATTCGTGACGACGGACGCCCACTCGGACGCGACGGGCCAGCTGAAAAGTGCGGCGATCCGTCCGGCGAAGTCCGGATGGATGGTGGCGGGGTCGCCGGTGTCCAACCCCGAGTCTGCCACACTTACGATCTCGCCCCGGCCACTAAGACCTAACCCCGAAGGGTCCTGCACCTCCTCTGCGGACATCAACCCGGCGGCGACGTTATTGCGCAGCTGCCGCAGCACTTACGGCTCGATCGAGCGAACGCCGTGCAGCGCAGCCAGATGTTCGACGTGGCCCTGCATGTCGGGAGACTGGGGATCGAAGGTGACCGTGATGACCTTGCCCCCCGGTTGCGGCTCGCTGGGCGTGGCGCCCATCTCGTTGATCCTGGGCAGCGCCTGCACCAGGTCCTCCGCCTGGAAGAAACGCACGGTGAATGCATTGGGGATGCGCTCCACCCCGGCGGGCAGCCGGTCGCCCGCGGCCGCTTCCCCCTGGACGCCCCGCCGCGGCAGCCGGTCGTCAGCCAGCGCGTCCTTCAGGTCCGGGCTGATCCGATACGTCGCGCCGTAGTGGCGCACCTCCTCGATGTAGCGCGCTTGCGTCGCCCACTCGTACGCCGGGTCGTCGAGCGCGACCACGTAGCCGTGCGGCGGCTCCGGGTTCTGCAGGCGGCCGCCGTGCCGCTCGATCTCGCTCAGCCACTCCGGCTTGACCGGGCCGATGAAGTTGACCAGGTAGTAATGCTCGCCCGGACCGTAGGTGGAAGGACCGGGATCGTGGGCCGGCTCGGCGGCCGCCGAAACGGCAGCTTCGAGGGCCGGCCCCTTGGGCGGTCGTGCCCGATAGATTTCGACTTCATACCCGCTCTTTCGCAGCAGCTCGACCTGCTCGCCGGTGGCACGCGTCAGCACGTAGTCGTCATACTCCGCGAGCAACTCGAAGCCCTGGCGTGTCAAGCGGGTTCGCTGGCGCTTCGACGCATAAACCAGGACCGTGTCGGCCATGCTTCCCTCCGCGCCCGGCGTGTGCGTGCTCTTTCCGGCCGGGCGCCTCCATTATAGCACGGGAGTGATCGCGATCTTCCCGGCACGGTGGCCCGATGGTACAATCGGGGCGTGACACCAGACACGCTGCGCGGCATCGTAGAGCGCATCACCTACCATAACGAAGAGACCGGCTACACCGTCGCCCAGTTCTCGCCCGAGGGATCGTCCGGCACGGTTACTGTCGTCGGCAACATGCTGGGCATCAATGTCGGCGAGTCCGTGGCCCTGACCGGCGCCTGGGTGGCCCACGCCCAGTACGGGCGGCAGTTCAAGGCCGAGACGGTGCACACCGTGCTGCCGGCCACGGTCGCGGGCATGGAGCGCTACCTGGGCAGCGGGCTGATCAAGGGCGTCGGCCCGATCACGGCCAAACGCATCGTGCGCAAGTTCGGCGTCGAGACGCTGGCCATCATCGAGCAGGAGCCAGCGCGGCTGCTGGAGGTGCTGGGCGTGGGCCGCAGGCGGGTGGACATCATCACGCGGGCCTGGGCCGAACAGCAGAAGATCAAAGAGGTGATGCTCTTCCTCCAGAGCCACAACGTTTCCACCGGCCTTGCGGTGCGGATCTACAAACGCTACGGCGACGCGGCCATCGACGTGGTCCAACAGGACCCGTACCGGCTGGCCCGCGAGGTATACGGCATCGGATTTCTGACCGCGGACAAGATTGCCAACGAGCTCGGCATCGCGCACGATGCGCCCGAGCGCGTGGCCGCGGGGGTCGCCTACGTGCTCGGCCAGGCCGCAGACGAAGGCAACACCTATCTGCCGGAGAAGGAGCTGATACGGCGCTCGGCCGAGCTGCTGGGCGTGACAGAGGCGCAGGCCGGCAGCGGCATCCGCACCCTGCTGGAGGACGAGCAGGTGTGGGTGGAGGGCGAGGTCCCCGCCTGGGCGGAAGGCGGCGCCCAACGCGCACCGGTCGCCGCGCTGGCCGAGGACCGGCCGGTCTACCTGCTGCCGTTCTATTACGGAGAAGTCGGCGTCACCTCCCGGCTGCACCGGCTGGCCGCCGCGCCCTGCGATCGCCTGGCCGCCTTCTCCGCCTTCAACTGGGCCGCGGCGTTCGCACTCCTGGCGTCGGAAGCACCGGACCGCCAGCGCCTCACGCCGAAGCAGATGGCGGCCGTCCAGGCCGCGCTGACGTGCCGCGTGGCCGTCCTGACCGGCGGCCCCGGCACCGGGAAGACGACGACCGTCCGCAGCATCATCCGGCTGGCCGAGGCATCCGGCGCGCGGCTCGCGCTCGCGTCCCCCACCGGCCGCGCCGCAAAGCGGCTGTCGGAGGCCACCGGCCGCCCTGCGAAGACCATCCACCGGCTGCTGGAATTCAAGCCGGGCGAGGGCACGACCTTCCAGCGCAACGAGGAAAACCCGCTAGAGGCCGACCTGGTCATCATCGACGAGGCCTCGATGCTGGACGTGTTGCTGACGAACCATCTCCTGCGGGCCATCGCGCCCGGCAGCCACCTGCTCTTCGTCGGCGACATCGACCAGCTGCCCAGCGTCGGCGCGGGCAACGTGCTGCACGACATCATCGCCGCGATCGAAGGCGCCCCCGCGATCGAAGGCGGCAAGACCGGGCACGCGATCGCCGAAGGACCCGCGGCCGAACCTCCTGCTGAGCGATGGAAAGCTCCGGCCGGAGCTTTCCATCGCTCGGCCGTCGTCCGCCTGGACACGATCTTCCGCCAGGCCGAGGGCAGCTACATCATCACGAACGCGCACCGCATCAACCGCGGCGAGATGCCCGTGCTGGACAACCAGCACGCGGTCGACTTCTTCCTGTTCCGGGAGGAAGACCCGGAGAAGGCCGCGGCCCTGGTCGTCGAGCTCGTGCAGACGCGCATCCCGCGCAAGTTCGGCCTGGCGCCCGGCCAGATCCAGGTGCTCAGCCCGATGCACCGCGGCGCGGTGGGCGTGACCAGCCTGAACGCGGCGCTGCAGTCTGCACTCAACCCGCCCCGGCCGGCGGCCGGCGAGCGCCAGGTGGGCGGCCGCGCGTACCGTGTGGGCGACCGGGTGATGCAGATCCGCAACAACTACGACAAGGAAGTCTTCAACGGCGACATGGGCCAGATCACGGAGCTCGATCTGGAGGCCCAGGTGGTGACCGTGCAGATGGACGACCGCACCGTGCATTACGACTTCCTCGAACTGGACGAGCTGGTCCATGCGTACGCGGTGAGCGTCCACAAATCGCAGGGCAGCGAGTTCCCCGCGGTGGTGATTCCGCTTCTGCCGGCGCACTACATGATGCTGCAGCGCAACCTGCTCTACACCGCGATCACCCGCGCACAGCGGCTGGTCGTGCTGGTGGGCGTCCCGCGCGCGGTCGCCATCGCCGTGCGTAACAACCGCGCCAACCAACGTTATTCGGGCCTGGCCGAGCGCCTCCAGGCGCAGCGAGCGCAGTGAGCCCTCCAACGAGGAGAGGAGAGAGGTGGACATGCCGATCATCACGCTTTCGCGGGAGTTGGGAAGCCGGGGTGACGATGTCGCCGTCGCCGTCGCGGGACGGCTCAGCCTGCGGCTGGTCGGCAGGGAGATCATCAACCGGGCGGCGCAGAGCGCGGGTACGGGCGAGATCGCCCTGGCTGACATCGACGAGCTGGGGTTGCTGGGCGTGAAGCCCACTGCTGCCGCGCTCGCACGCTATCGGGAGAAGATCACCGAGGTGATCGAGGAACAGGCCGCGCAGGGCAATGTGCTGCTCGTGGGCCGCGGGGGCCGGGTCGTGCTGCGGGGCCGTCCGGGCGTGCTTCACGTGCGCATCGCGGCGCCGCCCGACCGGCGCATCGCGACCGTATCGTCGCGCTGCAATGTCTCTCCCGAGGTCGCCGCCGCGCGCATCGCAGCGTCGGACCGGGCCCGCGCCACGTTCCTCATGCGCACGTTCGGCGTGCGCTGGGACGACCCGGCGCTCTTCGACGTGGTGCTGAACATGGCGCAACTCAGCGTGCAGGCCGCGGCCGATATCCTGTGCGCCGGCGCGCTCGCGGTGACAAGCCTGGCGCCGGATGCTCCCCAGGAAGGCTGCGCATGACGACCGAAGCCGTCCCTTCACCGTTCTCTCACCCGGTCGAGGTCGAGTTCGCCCGCATCCTGGACTTCTATGGCATCCCGTGGGAATACGAGCCGCGCACCTTCGTGCTGCAGCGCGACGCCCGCGGCCAGGTGACCGAGGGGTTCTCGCCCGACTTCTACCTTCCCGAACTGGACCTATACGTGGAACTGACGACCATGCTGCCGAACCAGATCCGCCACAAGAACCGCAAGCTCAGGCAACTGCGTGCCCTGCATCCCGAGATCAACATCAAGCTGTTCAAGCGCGGGGACATCCGCAACCTGCTGCTGAAGTTCGGCGTGCCCGACATCCCTGACATGATGGCGAACGAGCTATGATCACACCCTCTGCCAACGAGCTGACCCGCGGCCTGGGCCGCGTGGTCTACAGCGAAGCCCAGATCCGCGCCCGCGTGCTCGACCTGGGGCGCGAGATCAGCCGGGACTACGCCAGCCTCAACCCGCTGGTCGTCGGCGTGCTCAAGGGCGTCATGTTCTTCATGAGCGACCTGCTGCGCGCCATCGACGTCCCCGTGCGGGTGGACTTCATGGCCATCTCGCGCTACGTTGCCGCCACAGGCGGCAAAGGCGCCGTGCGCCTGACCAAGGACCTGGAAGAGCCCGTCACCGATCAGCACGTCCTGTTTGTCGAGGACGTGATCGACACGGGCCTGACCCTGTCGTACCTGCTGCGTAACCTGCGCGCGCGCGGGCCGGCCAGCCTGGAGGTGTGCACGCTCTTCGACAAGCCACAGCATCGCCTCGCCAACATCCCGCTGCGCTACAGGGGCTTCGATCTTCCCGACCGGTTCGTGGTGGGCTATGGACTAGATTACAAGGAATCCTATCGCCACCTGCCCTACGTCGCGGAACTGCGCCCTGAGGCGCTGGGCCTGGCCAACCGGGGCTGAAAGCCGGCCGGCTCGCGTTGCGCCAAGTAATGGTGTTGCGTTTTGTGCGGGCTTCCTTTATCATTACACCATGTCGAGCATGCTTCCCCGTCTGACCCTGTCCCTGAAACGCTGGCCGATCTATGCCGTCTCCGCGCTGCTGCTGCTCATCCTTGCCGCGCCGGCCGCCATTGCGCCCTCGGGTGCGCTGCCGGGCGAGACGCTGCCGCCGCGGCCGGCCATCCCTGCGCCCGCCGGGGAGATCGATCGAACGGGTTACATCAAGGGTTTCTACGTCTCGTACGCCGCGATGGGCAACGCCGGCTTCATGCAGCGCACACATGAGCTGCTCGAGCAGACCGAGCTCAATGCGGTCGTGTTCGACTTCAAGGGAGACCGGGGCTTCCTCGCATTTCCGACCGAAGTCGCCGTGGCTGCAGAGATCAAGGCCAACGTCCAGCCCATGGTCACGGATCCAGCGGAATTCATGCGCTGGTTCGAGGAGCGCGGGGTCTACACGATCGCCCGCATCGTCACCTTCAAGGACAATCAGCTCGCCAAGTACTACCCCGAGTGGGCCATTCTCGACACGGCCACCGGCGCAGCCTGGCACGACCAGGAGGGCATGGCCTGGATCGATCCAAACCGCACCGGCGCGTGGGACTACAACGTGGCGCTGGCGCGCGAGGCTGCGGCGTATGGGTTCGATGAGGTCCAGTTCGATTACGTCCGCTTCCCCACGGACGGCAACGTCGGCGGCGCGGTCTACTCCATGCCGAACACCTACGAGGTGCGGACCGCGGCCATCAACGGGTTCCTGGGCAGCGCAAGCTCGGCGCTGCGCCCGCTGGGCGTAAAAACCGGCGCGGACGTCTTCGGCTACACGGCCTGGGTGCCGGACGACCTGGGCATCGGCCAGCACCTTGAGGAGATGGCGCCACTGATCGACGTGCTGGCGCCCATGGTCTACCCGTCGACCTACAACGCAGGGATGCCCGGTGAGGATCCGAAGTACCGGAACGCCATCGCTTACCCGTACGAGATCGTCAACAAGAGCACGGAGCGCGCGCTGCGCCGGATGCAGCCCATCAACCCCGCGATCGAGATCCGGCCCTGGATCCAGGACTTCGGGGATTACGCATTCGATTACCGCACCTATACGCCCGCGGAGATCCGCCGCCAGATGGACGGTGCACGGGACGCGGGCGCGCGCGGCTGGCTGCTGTGGGATCCCGCGGTGCGCTACACCTCCGCGGCCCTCGTCTCAGCCCAACCCGCGTTTCTGCCCAACATCCAGGGCAAGATACCCGTGCTGGCCTACGGCGAAGTGAGCAGCGGCGTCCTGCGGTCGGACCTGGCCTGGCTGTTGGAGCGCGGATTCTACCCGACGACGCTGAGCGATCTGGCCACGGGCGGCCTGCACGGCATCCCGGCGGGGAAGAAGGCCGTGGTACTGACCTTCGACGGCTCGCCGGCGAGCCATTTCCGGCTGCTCGAGGGCGGCGGCGTCGATCCCGAGTCTGCGGTGGGCGCGCTGCTGGCGTTCGGAGACGAGCATCCCGCGGACTTTCCGCCGCGCGGCTCATTCTTCGTAAAGCAGGCGGGCGGCAGCGCCGAGGGCGTTACCGTGGGAGACGGCATCTTCGGCACGGCTGACCTGGCGAGCCTAAAACTCAACACGCTGCGCACCTGGGGATTCGAGATCGGCGTGATGCCCCTGGCGGATGAGTCCCTGCAGGCCCCCTCCGTCGGGGAGCGCCGGCAGGCCCTGGCCCTGGGCCAGGGCCAGTTAGAGCCGCTGATGCCGGGCTACGTGCCCGCCGCGATCGCCCTGCCGGCCGGCCTGCCCCAGGAGACGCTCGATCTGCTGGCGTCCGGCACGGAAGCCGAGCCCGGCCCGCGCTTCACGGCTGCGGTCGAGCCCGGGGGAGGAATGGCGCCTTCGCCTTTCCTGCCCGGCTTCGCCCCCTATCGCATCCCGCGCCTGCCCGCGGGCGATGCGGCAGGAAACAGCTGGCGCGAGGCGATCGAGCAGAGCGAGATCTTCATCTCGGCAGGCGAATAAAAAACGGGAGCAAGTAAATGCTCCCGCTCGCTTAAATAGAGGGGCCCCAAGCAACCTCGCGGCTTCCTTCATTCCCGGCTCGCTCTTTTCTCGCTTGATCGCCGTTACCAGTTATTTTGCGCTTATCAGACGCTCATTTTCCTATCGGCTTGCGAGTGTCCAGTTACCTGGTATTCTTCGAGCCTGAAACTGCCGTTCAATTTCTCGGGGCTCCCTCGCCAATGGATCGACAACATACTAACTGCGGGATGGTGTCTTTCTATTGGCTGCTTCAGTCTATCAGAAGCGGAGGGCCTTGTCAATAGATTTCGCGCTCAGTTTCCCGTCTTTACGTAAGATTTAAGGAGGTCGTTGCCTACGCCAGGGCCGCTCCCCGCAGGCCCTGGTCGGAGTTCAGGCGCTGATTATTCTCTTCTCAGTGAAAGGTATTAATAAGACTAGTTGTAGTAGGGCCTGGGGATATGTGGGTAAGTCCGCGGCTGGCCAGCCGGCGTTCCCGCCGGCCGCGCCGCCCGCCGTCACCGCCACTAGATATGGGTCCGACGCCCCCCGCAGCGGGCTCCCCGCGCTGTGGACGGCGCGGGGGAGGGCCCAAAGGACCCTTTTCGGCCCGCGCGGCACATCTAGTGGGCCGGTCAGCCGGCGGCGCGACCGCTGGAGATCGCGCCCCGCAGGCCAGTTCGGGGGCGCACAGCGCCTGGGGAGAACGGAGGAGTTGTTCGCGGCGATTCCCCAGGGCGCCTGTGCATCACCGCCGATGGCGTTTTCTTAAATCTTGCTGATCATGCGAAGTGAGGCGTATAATGACTTCTTAGTGCGCTGCCGCCATTGGGGCGGCTTTTTGTTGCGTTAGGGAGTTTGCTGTATTGGCAGTTCACCAGCATTCTGTACGTGTGATGACCTACAACATCCATCGCTGGGTGGGCGGGGACCAGCGAATGGACCTGGATCGGTTAGCCAGCGTGATTACGGCCGCAGGCGCCGATCTCGTCGGGCTCAACGAGGTGTTGCACCCGGTGACAACGCCTCATCATACCTATGCGCCGCTGGCCGAGCTGGCCGACCGGCTGGGCATGCGCTACGCGTTCGGACCGAGCGGCTGGATCGACCAGGCGCCCGAGTGGCAAGGCCCGGTCGGCAACGCGATCCTCAGCCGGTATCCCCTTGCAGACGTGTCGAACGTGTTGTTGCCGCGCCTGCCCGGCACGAAGCAGCGCTCGCTCCTGGCCGCCACGGTGGCTGCGGGGCCGGTGGCCGGCCTGACGACCTTCGTCACCCACCTCGATCACGCGTTTGAGGGCACCCGCCTCGTCCAGGTGCGCGGCGTGCTGCGCCGCATGCAGCGCCTGGCCCACGGCCGGCCGCATTTCCTGATGGGCGATTTCAACACGCCCGGCTTCCTGGGCAACCTGACCCGCCAGTTCGTCCCGCCCGTCCTGACCGCCATGCAGCAGGCCGGATACCAAGACGCATTTCAGGCAGTCGGCCAGGGGTCAGGCCGGACCTTCCCGGCCCGTACGCCGCTGGTCCGCATCGACTTTCAGTTCCTGCCCATCCGCTGGGCGCACGGGCTGAGGCAGGCGGAGACGATCATCTCAGAGATCACGGACCATGCCTCGGACCACCGGCCGCTCCTCGTCGAATGGATGTGGCCGGGAAGGATGCCCGCACTCGCATGAGGGTCCTGACCTACAATGTCCACGGGTGGCGAGCCGAGGACGGGCGTTCCAACGAGGACCTCGTCGCAGAGGTGATCGGGGACGCCGCGGCGGACATTGTCGGTCTGAACGAGGTGTTCAACCCTGCGCCCGCGCAGCCTGAGGCGTGCCTGCAGCGCCTGGCGCTCCGGCTCGGCCTGCACTACGCCTTCGGCGCGACGCAGCCCGCCCATCCCCAGCCCGCGCATCCCCCCTACGGCAATGCGGTGCTCAGCCGGTGGCCCATCATGGCCCACGCGGCGCACCATCTCTCCCCACAGGTCAGCTACGGCAAGCGCGGCCTGCTCGAGGCACGCATCGCGCTGCCGGGACGCGCGCCGCTCACGGTCTACGTGACCCATCTCGACCACCGCGCGGAGGACGTGCGGCTGGCGCAGTGGTCCGCGGCGAACACCTGGCTGGCGCGCGATCGCGGCCGGCCGCACCTGCTCCTGGGCGACTTCAATGCGTTGGCCGCGGCCGACTACCCGTCGCCCGCCGCGTTCGAGGGGCTGGCCGCATACCAGGCGCAGCGCGGTTGGCCCGCGCCGGCCTTCGACCTGGTGGAGGCCGTGCTCCGCGCGGGATATGTGGACGCGTTCGTGCACGCCGGCGGCGCACCCGGCAGCGGCGCGACCTTC
>CAZMIS010000126.1:0-10173 GCA_964566325.1 uncultured Anaerolineales bacterium | reverse complement strand
GTGGTGTCTCTCAGGCCCGGCACCACCATGAGCCGCAGCTGGCCGCGAATCTCCTGGAGGCCTGAGACGATCTCGTCCCAGCTGAGATCGTCCGCAAGGCCGGCTGCCGCCCCGCGCAGCGCCGTATGGACGCTGTGCCGGCCGAGCATGGGCAGCCGGAGATGATAGACCTCACGGCCATGGTGGCAGCGGAAACGGATCCCCTCCAGGCCCCGGCTGACGATCTGATCGGCCCAGATGTCTGATTCGGGATGGAGGCCGTACGAGAAGACGCGTGCCTTCGTGACGCCGGCCATCGCCCACACCAACGGGTCATCCCGATTCAGGATGGCCACCCCGCCATCACCAGCAGGCGGCAGCGACCGCGGCAGCTCCGATTTGGCCTGTGCGATGGTCTCGATCGTGCCCAGTCGCTCCAGGTGCGCCGGCCCCACGTTGGTCACCACGCCGATGCGGGGTCTGGCTATCTCGCACAGCTGCGCGATCTCGCCGAGGGTGTACATGCCCATTTCCAGCACGGCGCGCTGCATGGTCGGGCCGAGGCGCAGCAGGGTGAGCGGAAGGCCGATCTCGTTGTTCAGGTTGCCTTCGCTGCGCGTCGTCGTGTAGCGCGTCGCCAGGACGTTCGCGATGGTCTCCTTGGTGGTCGTCTTGCCGACACTGCCCGTCACGCCGCTCGTGACGACGGGCAGTTGGGATCGCCAATGCGCGGCCAGTCGCTGCAGCGCAGCCAGGCTGTCGGGAACCACGAACACCACCGGCAGGATCTCAGGGTCGCGCTGGGTCTCCGGCGCCGCGCCGCGCTCCTCCACGTGGCCATCCGGCCAAACGAAGGCCGCTCGTTCGCAGGCGTCCAGGCCGTGCTCCTGGGCGATGGCCGCGATGGCGCCGCGCTCGAACGCTGCATTCAGGAAGAGGTGACCGTCCGTCTTCTCTCCGCGCAGGGCCACGAACAGCGCGCCGGCAGTCGCCGCGCGCGAGTCGATGACCGTGTTCGAGATAGCACCGTCCTGCCACCTCGGCGGCAACGTCACCCCGAACAGGGCATCCGCAACGTGATTCAGTGTGAGTGTCCGGCTGTCTGTCATCATCCTCGCCTGTCAGGGCATGTCCGTGTTCGGCGCCAACCGCAAAATCTGAGCAGCTTCCCGCGCCACCTCGCCAAACACAGGCAGTGCGACCTGTTCCGCCCAGCGTGACTTCCTGGGCTCGTTGATCTTCACCAGAATGACGATCTGCGGGTCAGCGGCGGGCAGGAAGCCGACGAAACTCGTGATCGTGAGCGGGTTGGTGTATCCCGCCTGTTCCGGGATCTCTGCGGTGCCGGTCTTGCCCGCAACCCGATAACCCGGCACCAGGTTCTTGCCGCTCGTGTAGTTGTCGACGGTGTACACCATCATCTGAGCCAGCGTGTGCGCGGTCTCGGGGCGAATGACCTGCTGGTGAACGCGCACGGGCAGCGCATGCATGATGCCGTTGTAGACCAGGGCCTTGGCGGCCTGCGGCTGCAACAAAACCCCGTCGTTCGCGACCGCGGCCGCGGCATTGATCATCTGCAGCGGAGAAACCGAGATGCCCTGTCCGAACGAGTTGGCCGCCTGGTCGTACTGGCTCCAGAGACCGGTATCGGGCCGCTTCACGATGCCCGCGGCCTCGGGCCCCAGGTCGATCTCGGTGGGCCGTCCGAAGCCAAAGAGCCTGATGTATTGGTAGAAGCTCTCCCGGCCGATCTGCAGGCTGATGTCGGCGCTGATGGTGTTCAGCGACTCGGCGAAGGCCTGCCACCCAGTCACCCAGCCCCGCTTGCGCAGCTGCGAGTTGCGAATCGCCTGGCCCGAGATGATCACTTCGCCCGTATCGTTGAACTGCGCATCGGGCGAGAAGATGCCCGTATCGAGCGCCGTGGCGTAGGTCACCAGCTTGAACACCGAGCCGGGCTCATATAGCAGCCCCACTGCCGGGTTCTGCCACGTATGCGGTTCCGCGTCCCAGTAAGCGTTGGGATCGAACGCGGGCCAGTTGGCCAGAGCCAGGACGCCCCCGCTCCGGACGTCCATGACGATGATCGAGCCGGAGCTCGCGTCATATCGTCCGAGTGCATCCAGGAGCTTGCGCTCCGCGACATACTGCAGTGGTGCGCTGAGATGCAGGACGACGTCGCGGCCACCGGCCGACGGCAGGAACAGCTCCCATTCGTGGGGGATCGGTTCGCCCTGCCCCGCCAACTGGTCAGAGCCCCACGCGCCGTCCGTGCGCAGCCAGGGCTCGTAGAAGGCCTCCACGCCCGCCAGGCCCTTCTGGTCGCGATCGGTGAAGCCGATGACGTGGGCGGCGAGCCCGCCCTGCGGATAGGTGCGCTTCCGCTTGCCGTCGCACCAGATCCAGTTGGGCACCTCGGAGCCGTTGTCCGCGGCCTCACATTGCTCCCGGGAGATGTTCTTGGCGAGCTGAGCCACCGTGCCAGCCCGGACGAGTGCTGCGTTCAGGATCTCGACGTCGATGCCCAGCTGCTGGGCCGCCGCGGCCGCATCCTCGGGCGGAAACTTCTCGGGATTGTAGCGACTGGGATCGACGTACATCTCCCACACGAAGGAGTCGGTCGCCAACAAGGTGCCGTTACGATCCACGATGCGCCCGCGCGAGGTGTCCACGGTCTTGGCGATCACGCGCTCCGGCCGGTCCGCCAGGTTCACAAACTGGGCCAGGACGATCTGTGCGAGCACGACCAGGATGAAGAGGACGAAGAGGGAGGCCAGGATCCTGAGTCGACGGATCAGGGTCCTACGTTCTTCGGCAGCAATCTTCGCCGCATCCGCGGCGCGCGCCTCCTGCGTCGGTTCTTCCTTCTGCGTCGTCGCTCGGGGAAGAGGGCGTCGACGAGCCGGCCTGCTGGGTCGTGGCATTCTGAGGACCTTTCTCAGCGCAAACTGCCACTAGCGATGCTGGCCGAAGTGATGGCGCTTTCTGCTACCTGGATGATGTGGGCGGGCGCTTCGACGTAGCCTTCCTCCGCGCTGCGCTTCGCAATGTAGGCAGGGGAGTTCCATTGAGCGAGCTGCGCCGCCAGAATGACGTTTTCTTCCTCCTGCCGTGCGGTCATTAGCTGGAGTTGGATGGTATCGTCATGAAGCGTCGAGAGCGCGTTGACCTGCCACAGGTACGCACACCCGATCACGGTGAGGACGACTGCGATCGCCACATAGCGCAGCAAGGTGGCAACCGGGCCGCGCAGAATCACGCGGCGCAGCGGCAGCCAGTGCAGCGGCGACCAGATCGGAACAGAAGTGGGTCGATGCAACATAGATCCTCCTCACAGCCAGCACACAAAAGCACATCAACTACGTCGTCGTTCCAGATGAACTTCTCAAAGACGCTCCGCAATCCGGAGCTTGGCGCTGCGGCTGCGCACGTTGCCGGCCACTTCGGCATCACCCGGCCGGATGGGCTTCCGGGTGATCACCTTCAGCGTGGCCTTATGGCCGCAAAGACACGGTTGTGGCAGGCGGGTCCTGACATGCCCTGGCAGCGTGTCACAGATGCAATCACGCTCCTCACGCTGGAAGAACTGCTTGACCAGCCGGTCCTCCAGCGAATGGAAGGTGATGATGGCCACTCGTCCGCCCGGCGCCAGCAGGTCCACCGTCTGCGGCAGGACGTCCTCCAGCGCCCCCAGTTCGTCGTTCACGGCAATCCGCAATGCCTGAAACACCTGGGTGGCGGGATGCGTCCGCTGGCCCCGCTGACCGCCCAATGCCCTGGACACGACTTCGGCGAGCTCCGTTGTGGTTGTCAAAGGTCTGGCGGCAACGATCGCCCGTGCGATCCGCCGCGACCGCGGCTCCTCGCCGTACGTGTAGATCACGTCTGCGAGCGCCTCCTGGGACCAGTCGTTGACGATCTCCGCAGCCGAAATCGGGCCCTGGCGATCCATTCGCATGTCAAGCGGGCCGCTCGCCATGAACGAAAACCCGCGCTCCGGAGCATCCAGCTGAGTCGACGAGATGCCCAGGTCCAACATGATGGCATCGACGCCGCCGAACCCCGCCTCACCGGCCAGCACCGCCATATCCCGGAAGCTGCCGTGGCTCAGGACGACGCGTTCTGCGAAGCCGGCCAATCGCTCGCGGCCCAGCCGGACTGCCGCCTCATCCTGATCGATGCCGAGCAACCGTCCGTCGGGAGCGCTGGCCCTCAGGATTGCCTCTGCGTGGCCCCCGGCCCCGAAGGTCCCATCGATCGCGCGTGCCCCTGGCCTGACGTTGAGGCCGGCCACTGCTTCTGACAGGAGCACGGGCAGGTGAGTCATGCAATGGTTGTCCTACGGCCGCAATCCTGAGCGACGCATGGCCTGGTAATCGTCCCGACGGGTCTTATAGGCTGCGATCCAGTCGGTGTACGTCTGGTCCCATCTTGCCGGACTCCAAATCTCGACACGATCGCCATTTCCGACGACAATAGCGGTGGACGGGATTCCGGCCTGCCGGCGCAGCAGCCCCGGGATGGCGAGCCGCCCCTGACGGTCGATCTCGGCATCGTTGGCCGCAAGCCAGAATCGCTGGCCCATGTCGAAATCGGCGTCGAGCGTGTCCGGATCGGCTTCCTGGGCGTTCAACAGGTGTTGCTCGAACGCCGGCTTGGGATAGACCCAGATCTGGCCTTCCGCGCCGCGGCCAACGACGACGGTGCCGGTGAGGCCCTCCCGAAACTTGGGAGGAACCACCATCCGACCCTTATCGTCGACTGCGTATTCGTACTCGCCGCGAAAGGTCAGTTCCACGCTTGGCCACCGGTTCCGGGAGTCAGGAGTGTTTCACCACTTTCTCCCACGATTTACCACGTGGCCATTGTAGCACCCTCTTGTGGTAATGGCAAGAGGGAAACTGCCGTATTTCGCAGATCTCTTCGTTTTTTAATCTTTTATCCCAAAGTTATCCCAGATCATCGTCTTGTGGCGTCCCGGCGGTCCTGGTTGGCGGGTGTACCAACCAGAAAATACTATAACATAGCCGTTCGTTAAATGCAATACCATTATCTGGTCCAGAGGCCTGCTGAGATCGCCGGTCAGATGGGTCTCTTCTGGGCGGGGGGATGTCGCGATGCTATAATGCCGGCTCGCCGCAGGGCGATCACGAGACCAAGGGGGAATCGGAGTATTGGATAGGGCACCACAAGACAACGGCCGGCCGCGCCGGACACTGCGCCAATACGCAGGGCTGGTCGCCCGCGGGTTTCTGATGGGATCGGTCGACGTTGTGCCGGGAGTATCGGGCGGCACGATGGCCCTGATCCTTGGCATCTACGAGGAGTTGATCGGCAGCATCCGGGCGGTTGGCCGGTTCGGGTTCTGGCACTCGCTCCTGCGACTGCGCATCGCACCGGCGCTGCAGGCGATCAACCTGGCCTTCCTTTTGGCAGTGGGATCGGGGATCGGGTTGGCGATCGTCACGCTGGCCCGCGGCCTGGAATGGTTGCTGATCCACCAGCCGGTGTTGATCTGGAGTTTCTTCTTCGGATTGGTGCTCGGCTCCGTGATCACGGTGGCCGGCCGCATCCGGCGCTGGGGACCTGCTCTGTGGGCGGCACTGGCCGCGGGGGCGATCGGCGCATACTGGTTGGTGGGACAGGTGCCGCTGCACACGCCGAACGCCTGGTGGTTCCTGATCCTGAGCGGCGCAGTGGCCAGCTGCGCCATGATTCTGCCCGGCATCTCGGGCGCGTTCATCCTGGTCCTGCTCGGCAAGTACCAGGTCGTATTGAGCGCGGTCAATCAACGCGACTTCGTGACCGTCGGACTCGTGGCGGCGGGCGCGGTCATCGGGCTGGTCAGTTTCGCGCAGCTGCTGGGCTGGCTGTTCCGCCGTTATCACGATCTGACGATCGCGCTCCTCACCGGCCTGATGCTGGGCAGCCTGCGCAAGGTCTGGCCCTGGAAGGTTGTGCTGGAATCGGTCGTGGACGGCCACGGCGAGTTGCTGCCGGTGGTCGAGCGCAACGAGTTGCCCTCGCTGATGGTGCAGGGCGCGGTCAATCCGGAGGTGCTGTTTGCGGCCCTGCTCGTTGTGGCCGGGTTCGCGGCCGTGGTGCTCATCGAGCGCTGGGCCAAGGGGCCGGCCTGACCCGGCTCGAGCGGGTCCGGCGGCGTCAGCGCCGGGCGGCCTCCGCCGTCTGCCACGGCGGCGTGTCGGACAGCAGCGCGTCGAACTCGGCGTTCAGCGCATCCTCGTACGCGCCGGCGTACGTGCCGCTGAGGAACCGGTCGATGGCATCATCGTGGAAACGCTGCCAGGAGAGCTCCTCCATGCCGGGCAGGGTAGGGTAGAAGAGCGCTCCGATGGAGCGCGCGGCCTCGCGGTCCGCGGGCGCGTCGCCGAGCATGATGATGCGATCGGCCGGATAGTGGGGCCGGGCCGCCGTCGCAAAGATCTGCCGCTTGACCCCCATGTCCTGCCCGGCCAACAAGTCGACGTAACGTTCAAGGTCGTATTCGCCCCATTCGCGCTTCAGCGCATCGGACGCGGTCGTCGAGATGACCATCATGTCCGTCTTGCCGTACAGCTTCTGCAGCGACTCGCGCGCGAGGGGAAAGGGCGGGACGTCGCGCATCGTCTGCGCCACCAGCGCGTCGATGGCCCGCGTCCATTCCAGCCCGCGCCACAGCTCCTCGTCCCCGTGCCCCGCCGCGATGTACGCCTTCAGACCGCCTTCGCTCTGCGTGTAGCCCGCGTCGATGAATGCCTGGATGGCCTTGCCCTGGGGCACGGCGAAGCCACGGGCCTGCACCTCCGGCCGCGCCGCGAGCAGCTCGAACGTCTTGACCAGCGCGGGCCAGCGGTTGGCCCCGCGCCAGCGGGAATAGAGGTTGACCCACTCCGCGGCCTCACGCGCGTACTTCGAGATGGGCTGCAGGCCCCAGACGCGGATCGTGCTGGGGATGAACGCCTCCTTCTGCTTGAGCTCCATCGAGTCGAACACGCAGCCGTCCGAGTCGATGCCCACGAAGAAGGGGTGTTGGGGCGCGAAGTCGATGATCGCCTGCGCCACCTGGGGGATCTGGGCCATGTTGGTCTCCTTGTAGGCGTCATTGTCCCATAGCCCTGGCGGCGCGTCGAATTAAGGACGATCGTATCCACGAGAGGGGCCAGCGATGCAGATGCACGGAATGTAGGGGCGAGTGCGCCAGACCCGCGAGGCGCGCGGATACGTGTCTCCGGGGTAACGCGTGAATTGCCTCGGCGCACTCGCCCGCGCGCAATTCACGCGCGCGGGCGATGGTTTGCCGCGCAGATGGCCGGTGGCGGAGGCTTACGCCGCGTTCACATTCACGGGCCCCAAACCATCGCCCCTACATAGGAAGGTCTGATCTGGAGGGATTCGCTCGCATGGCTGCTGATCGTGGTGCGAACAGCGGCCTATCTGCTGGTCGCGTACGCACTCTATAAGGACGCGTTCAGCCGCAAGTAGCGCGCCCGGACTGATCGCCGGACGTGCTGGTGGCTGGCAGACCAGGACGGGGCTTCCCCGCCCCGGCACCGCGGTGCCCCCAATCAGGACGAGCCCACAGGCGCAGCTTCGCGGCGCGTTCGGCGTACGCTGCTGCCGAACGCGCAGGGGCCGGTGGAGCACTTGCCGCAGCAGTCGTCGCTGCTCACCGCCTGGATGTGGGCCCAACAGGCCTGCTTGTCCAGGCTCAACCTGGCGTCCGTGGTCGGGTGGATCGCGCCCGCGGGGCACGCGTCGACGCAGTAGCTGCACACGCCGCTGGCGAAGAACTCGCAGCGCTCCTTGTCGACGCGCGGGGTGGGCGCCAGCTCCGCATCGATGACCAGGCTGCCGCAGCGTCCGGCCGAGCCGGCATCGGTGATGAGCAGATGATGCAGCCCGAAGCTGCCCAGGCCGGCGATCGCGCACGCGCTCTTGTGCGACCAGGTGCACGACAACGTGACCGGATCGAAGTTCCAGGTGGCGGGCGCGGCGGCGGCCCGCACCCCGTAGTTGTCGAGCAGCGCGGGCGGCAGTCCCTGCAGGATGCGGTTGATCAGCGCGTTCGTCTCCCGGTAGGCCAGCGCCCACTCGGCCGACGGCGCGCGGCCGCCGCGGTTGCTCTTCACCACCGAGCGCTCGAACGGGAGGAAGAAGGTCACGACCGTCCGTGCGCCGGGCAGCATGTCGGCCGGCATGGCATGGTTGGGGTCCGCCACCTGGCGCAGCTCCGGCCACAGCGGATCGTCCGCGCTCGCGAAGCCGACGAGGACGGGGCGGTATCCCGTCTGCGTCCCCGCGTTGGCCACCTGTTGCCGGATGTAGTCTTCGATGAAGGGTCTCAGTCCGTCATTCATGGCTTCTCCTGGCTCTTACGGATTCCTGGCAGTGATATATCTATAGTATATCAATGGTTCAGGTCAAAGCGCAAGTGTGCGGCAGAGGCGGCGCGTATTGCGCCTAACCTGCAGCGATGTGGGGGCGGGATCACAGCCTTCGGCCTCTTCGGGCTTTCTCATCTGGCGACGATCCTTGGCTGGAAGGATTCGCTCGCATGGCTGCTGATCGCGGTGCGAACAGCGGCCTATCTGCTGGTCGCGTACGCACTCTATAAGGAAGCGTTCAGCCGCAAGTAGCACGCCTGCAGCTCATCGGCTCCCGGTGATGATTGTGCCTGTGCGCTCGTAATTCGCGATCGTGACGCCTTTCGAGGTGACCAGGCTCTCGGTCACCCTGAATGCGTTCGGGTTCGTGCCATCGGCAAACAAGCGTTTCCCACTGCCCAACGTTATCGGATAGATCATCAGCCAGAACGCATCGACCAAGTCATGCTTGAGAAGCGTCTGAACGAGATTGCCGCTTCCCCAAACGTGAAGATCCGGTCCTTGCTGTTGCTTGATCTTGGCGACCTTCCCCGCAGTATCCCCTCCGATGAACACGGACGGCTGCCATTCGCCAGACGTCATGGTATTCGAGGCGACGTACTTGGTCGCCGCGTTGACGCCCGGCCATGCTTCCGCATGGTGCGGCCAGTACGGCGCCCATATTTCGTAGGTCCTGCGCCCCAGCAACAGGTCGAACGGCAGGTTCATCTGCCTTCTCAGGGCCGATCCAAGAATCGCGTCGGAATATGGCGCTATCCACCCTCCATACGCGAAGCCGCCACTGGTATCTTCGTCTGGCCCACCCGGGGCTTGTATGACACCGTCCAGGGTGAGATGTTCAAGCACGATGATCTTTCTCATGACTGCGTTCCTCTCAACACGCCATCGGCGCACTACCGGCGTGGTACGGCCCGCAGGGACACCTGCTTACGCGGTCGCGCCCTCCACCACCGCGATCTCCTCCGGCGTCAGCTCGTACAGCTCGTACACCAGCCGGTCGATCTGGCGATCCGTCATCTCGATGCGGCGCTGCAGCGCCGCCTTCTCGTGGGGCACCCCTTCCGCTGCGAGCCGGCCGTGCAGGTCGAGCATCTGGGTGACCAGGCCGACCATGCGGTCGTGCCGCGCGACGTCCGCCGGGTCGTTGAAGTCGATGGTGCGGATGGGAAGTTGCCCCAGGAATTGCCGGTTGGCGGATAACCAGCCTCCTCGGAATGGTGCGCTGACAAGAGGGAAATACCATCTCAGCAATCTCGAGTTGAGGAGGCCAAGGAGGTAGCCTAAACTGTGTTTGTCATCATCGGCCTTCCAGACGATCCCGCCGACGTCCACGTTATCCAAGAAGTGGTTTCCTTCGTGGTCGTAAGCCGCATAGAGCCTGTCCACAAGTCGAGGTACGCAGAGCTTTGACAGCGACTGGCGACGCATGTTCTTCAAGTAGATGTATCCGTGCCAGCCTCCGCCCTTCAGTCGACCTTTCTCACGGCTTTCCAGTCGCTTCCGATTCTGCTGCAAGTACCGCGCCGTCTTGGGCCAGCGACGAGAAATGGTCGACAGTGCGATTAGTTCAACCTTCTCTTCATCGACTTGATATGGAAAGAGTACAAACTGACGCTCAGGCAAGTCGCCATAGCGGTGCACATCGGTGCCACTTACGATTGGAAGCAGTAGATCTGCCTCTAAACGTATGGACTCCCCCAGCACTTTGGAATGAACCTCTACTTCGCCTGAGTCGCCTCCCCGATACTCCAGTATGAATACATCGTCCGCACTCGTCTGAATACCGACAAAGACGTCCGCAACCAGTTCA
>CAZMIS010000125.1:0-10190 GCA_964566325.1 uncultured Anaerolineales bacterium | reverse complement strand
TGGCTTTGGGTGTTCGTCGTCGCGGCCGTAGTGGTCGTGCTGGACCAGTGGACCAAGAACCTGATCGAGTCCAGCATTCCCCTGTGGGGCAACATCGCACCCATCGAGAGCCTGAGCGACTACTTCCGGCTGGTGCATTACCAGAACTCCGGCGCGGCGTTCGGCCTCCTGCGCGGGCAGGTGGGCCTCTTCATCGTTGTGGCCGTGGTCGTGGTCGGGATCATCGTGGTCTACTCGCGACACCTGGCCGGCGAGGGCTGGTGGATGCGGCTGGCGCTGGGCCTGCAACTGGGCGGCGCGCTCGGCAACCTGGTGGACCGCCTGACGCAGGGCGGCCTGGTGACCGATTACCTGCTCTTCATGCTGCCGGTGGGCGACAAGGTCTACCAGTGGCCGGCGTGGAACGTCGCGGATGGCTCGATCGTGGTCGGATCAATCCTGCTGGCCATCCTGCTGCTGCGCAGCGAGACACAGCAACCCAAGCCCGTCGAGTTGCCGAATGCGGAGTGAGCCGTGACAGGGCGCAGGGATGACGCTTCGGAAGTCGACCCGACTTCCGAAGTTTTGTTTGACGAGCCGGTCGATGAACTGGAGGGCACGGACGTGCTGGCCCTCGTGGCCGGCGCGACCGGCGAGCGGCTCGACAAGTGGCTGGCGGGCCACCTGCCCGATCGCTCGCGCGCAGAGGTGCAGCGGTGGATCGAGGCAGGGCTGGTCACCGCAGCCGGCCGCAGCCTGCGTGCCAGCCACCGGCTGGCCGCGGGGGAGGCGATCGAGGTCGCGGTGCCGCCGCCGGCGGACTACCGCGTCGAGCCGGAGCCGATCCCACTCGACATCCGCTACGAGGACCAGGACCTGCTGGTCATCAACAAGCCGGCCGGCCTGGTGGTGCACCCGGCCGCGGGCAACTGGCACGGCACCCTGGTGAATGCCGTGCTACATCACGCGCCGGACCTGGCGGGCGTGGGCGGCGTGCACCGCCCGGGCATCGTCCACCGGCTGGACAAGGACACGTCGGGCCTCATCATCGTGGCGAAGAACGACGCGGCGCACCGATCGCTGCAGGCGCAGTTCCGGGAGCGAGAGGTGGAGAAGCACTATCTCGCACTGGTGTATGGGGCGTTGAAGGGCGAGCGGGGGGAGATCAATGCCGCGATCGGGCGGGATCAGCGCGACAGGAAGCGGATGGCGGTGGTCACGGCCACTGCGGGCCGCAGTGCGCTGACGCGCTATGAGACCGTGGCGGTCTACCGGCTGGCAGCGAGCGCGGAGCGCCTGACGCTGCTCGATTGCCGCCCGCTGACCGGGCGCACGCACCAGATCCGCGTTCACATGGCCCACGTGCATCACCCGATCGTGGGCGATGCACTCTACGGGCCCCGGCGCAGGCTGCCGTTCGCGTGCCCGCGCCAGTTTCTGCACGCGGCGCGGCTGCGCTTCCGGCTGCCGTCGACGGGGGAGATGCTGGAGTTCGCGGCCCCGCTCCCCGACGACCTCCAGGGCATCCTCGACCGCCTCGCCGCGGACGAATAGCCGGGGGACGTCACCCGGCCAGAGGATTGGGCCGGCCGGGCACCTCGTGGCACACCCGGCAGCGCGCCTCGTACACCTCGCTCGCGCCCACCAGGATGACTGGATCCGTGTAGTTCGCCGGCGCGCCGTTGATCAGGCGTTGGGTGCGGCTGGCTGCGGCCCCGCACTTCACGCAGATCGCGTGCAGCTTGTCCACCATCTCCGCCTCGGCCATCAACAGCGGCATCGGCCCGAAAGGCTCGCCGCGGAAATCCAGGTCCAGCCCCGTGATGATGACACGGTGTCCCCGGTCGGCCAGGAGCCGCGCGAGGTCCGCCACGCTCCAATCGAAGAACTGCGCCTCGTCGATGGCGACCACGGTGGTATCGGGCTGCAGCTTCTCGAGAATCTCCCGCGGGTCCTCGATGACCTCCGCGCCGTATTGGTCTCCATCGTGCGATGCCACGCGCATGGCATCGTAGCGATTGTCGATGCGCGGCTTGAACACCTGGACCCGCTGGCGCGCGATCTCCGCGCGGCGCACCCGGCGGATCAGTTCCTCGGTCTTGCCGCTGAACATGCTGCCGCAGATGACTTCGATCCATCCGCCGCGCGGCTGGAAGTAGGGCGTCATGCGTACCATCCTTTACGAAGAAGAGGGGAGCAAGAGAAAGGGGCCGGACACCGCATCATGGCGTCCGGCCCCCAGGTTACCGATCTGTGACCTTCGAGCTGTGAAGGGCCGCGGACTACTTGTCGCCGCGGCGCTTGGCCAGCCGCTGCTCTTGCTCGGCCCGGCGCTGCAGCTCCTGCTGCGAGCGGATGGTGTCCACCGTGTCAGCCGTGCGCTCGAGGCGCTTCATGAAGCGGTCGACCTGTCCGGCCGTGTCGACGATGCGCTGCTCGCCGGTGTAAAACGGATGGCACTGCGAGCAGATGTCGACCTTCAGCTCCGGCGACGTCGAGCCGGTGGTGTAGGTGTTGCCGCAGGCGCAGATGATCTTTGCGTCAGGGTAGTACTTCGGGTGAATCTTCGGTTTCATGGTTACGCCTCGGGATAGACGCTCACGACCGGGCGCCCATTCTTGGTTTCGAATTTGACGAAGCCGTCAGCCGTCGCGAACAAGGTGTAATCCCTGCCCAGGTCGGTGTTGAGGCCCGCGTGGAACTTGGTGCCGTGCTGGCGGATGATGATATTGCCCGAGCGCACGCGCTCGCCGCCGAATTTCTTCACGCCGAGGCGTTGGCCGACGCTGTCGCGTCCGTTGCGGCTGGAACCGCCACCTTTTTTGTGTGCCATTCTATACTCTCCTCAAACTAGGCCTGGATCGCCTCGATCCGCAGACGCGTGAAGGGCTGCCGGTGGCCGGTTTTTGTGCGCTGGCGCTTCTTCGGTACATAATGGAAGTGCAGCACCTTGCGACGCCGCGCCTGAAGCGCTACCGTCGCCGTCACCGTTGCACCGGGGATGAAAGGCTTGCCGACCGTCACCTGCTCGCCATCGGCGATCAGGAGCACCTGGTCCAGCGTGATCTGCTGGCCCTTGTCGCCCGGCAGCTTCTCGACCTCGATGAACCCTCCCGGCGTTGCCTTGTACTGCTTTCCGCCGGTCTTCACAATCGCAAACATGCTTCCACTGCTCCTGGCAAACCGCGCTCCTCACACCATCAGGTGGACGAGACTTGAACTTGGCGGTCCGCCCCTGTAAAGGGCTGATAAACGCGATGGCACGGCCCGGGGGCCGCACCGACCTGTAATTATATGCAGACCCCTGCGCCGTGTCAAAAAGATGCCCTTGGGTAAGTAGAATTAGCCGCGAGGTGAATAAGAGCGGAGCATCCAGAGCGGAGGGCGCCAGCCCGAAGTCGAAGGATGCTCCCGTGCCTTCCGAATTGCTTCCTTACGCCCAGTAGACGTAGACCGTCGGGCTGTTGGCGCCGCCCTTCGCACTCCACTGGTAGATCCACCAGGCATCATACGGGCTCAGGTTGACGCAGCCGTGGCTGCGCGGCCGCCCGAACTTGTCGTGCCAGTACGCGGTGTGCAGCGAGTAGCCGCTGTAGAAGTAGCACGTCCAGGTGACATCCTCGATGTCGTAGCCCGGGCCGGTCATCTTGCCCGTGTCGAGGCGAAGCCAGGTACGGAAGATGCCCTGCACCGTGGGCGTGCCGGGCAGGCCTGTGGCGCCCAGCGCGGCGTAGACCGGGCGATCCCCCTCGTAGGCCACCACCGTCTGTTGGGACAGGTTCACCGCCACCCAAAGTGCGCTGGCGGAGATGCTGGCGGGACGCACCCGCTTTCTCGCCACGCCCACCTGTGCGGCCTCGACCCACTGCCGGTCGCCGATGCAATACCAGCGCGCGCCGCCCGTGACCCGCTCCTCCAGGATGGGCACGACGTCGTAGTGGTGCAGCTGACCGACGGTCGGGTTTCCGGCCGGCCCGCCGGGTGCGCTGCGGACTGCGAGCGTGTCGGGCACCACCCAACCGAACGGCAGGCTCCTCGCGGTGATCGCGTCCAGGGCGGGAGTGCGCGTTCCCGTCTCGTTCAGCCGGATCCAGCGAGCCGCCACCCAGCGATTGGCGCCGACGCGATACCAGAGCTCGCCCGCGACCGACTGCTCCTCATAGATCGTCACCGCCTCGCCCGCGCGCAGCGAGCCGATCGGCGGGTTGCTCCCCGCGGCGCCGGGCCGGCTGCGGACGTTGAGCACGGACGCGGTGACCACGCCGGTGCGGTCCGTGCCTGCCGGGGGAGGGGTTGGCGAGATGAGGCGGACGTAGGTGCCGCAGATCCAGCGCCCCGCGGCGATGCGATACCACGCCTCGCCCCCAACGCGCTGTTCCTCCTGGACCGTCACCTGCGCGCCCGCGTGCAGCACATCGACCGGCGGATTGCCCGAACTGGTCCCCGGCCGTGCGCGGACGTTAAGCGCCGTCGACGTGACGACGCCCTGGCGCTCGCCGGAGGAGGGTGGCGGCGGAGGCGGCGGCGGGGGCGGGGGCGGCGCGGCATCGTCGAGCAGCACCCCCTGCAGCGCAGAGGGGGCAAAGAAGCTCACCGTGCTGGCCTTGATCCAGTCGCCGCCCGCGGTCTGGTACCAGAGCGCGCTGCCCACCGTCGTCTCGCGGCGCACGCTCATCCATGTCGCCGAGCCGACCCACCGGCGCACAGTGCCGCCGCCCGGCTGGCTGTAGGTGCGCGTCCCGCCTGCCACGGGGCGAATGTTGCGATAGGGCAGCCAGTCCACCACGCGGCGGGTGGCGAGGGGTTCCGCCTCCGCCCATGACGGCAGCGCACGCGGCTCGGCCGCCTCCTTCAGCCCCTCGTCCGCCGCAATCTCCAGCGGGCTTTGGGCCAGCGTCCCGATCCAGAATCCATCCGCGTCCAGGAGGTCCAGCGTGATCTGGTAGACGCCCGGCTTGGGGTAGCTCAGCAGGACCTCGGCGGAAACCGCCTGGCCGTCCTCGCCCGCGAACTCGCGCACCTGGCCCGCACCTGCATCCAGGCGCAGCCGATCGCCGTGGGCGAGCGCGGGCGCCTGCACCCTGAGGCGGCGCTGGTTGGGTGCATCGCGCACGGGCGTCAGCGCAAAGAGGGGCAGCGGCGGCGGCTCCGCCGCACGGCTGCTGCTTTCCGGCCGCGCCAGGGCCACGACCGCGCTCGCCACCACCTGGTCGTCGACCGAGAGTTCCGCAGTGAAGGGGCCAGGACCGCGATAGGTGTGGGTGCACAGTTCGCTGCGGCGCTGCTCGCGCCACGTCACTGCGCTGGGCGGGCAGAGGCAGCCCAAGGCCACCTCCTGGCCGTCGCCCGTAGCCAGCCGGCCCTCGCCACAGGTGGCCTCGCCCGTATCATCATCCAGCGGTGCGGCGAACAGCGCGGCAAAGGTTACCGTACGGCCCGACGGGTCGACGGACGCCCGTAATCTGATCCCTGGTATGCTCATCTGTCTCTCCCGCGGTGGAACGATCGATCGACAAGTAAATAGTATCATACTTTTCGCAGCGTGACAAGCGCGCGATTGCACAAATTGGGTATTGACAACCGCCAGAAGTGGGTGTAAGATGTAAGACGTATTACCTCATACGTATGACAACCATCACCCAAAGGCGAGGCATCATGGACCTGACCCTACACCGTGTCCGACTCGAAGATGGACCGCATCTCGTCGATGTGGGAATCGATGGCGGCAGGATCGCCGTCATCCAGGAAGACGAACTTGCGCCGGGCGCGCGCGCAGTACAGGGCCGGGGCGCCCTGCTTTCGCCGGCCTTCATCGATCCCCACTTTCATCTCGAAAACGCCCTGCTGCACCAGGTTCAGAATCAGAGCGGTACGCTCCGCGAGGCCATCAAGCTCTACGCCGGCATCAAGCGGGACATGAGCCAGGACAACATCGTGGCCCGGGCTACGGAGGTGCTGCGCATGGCGGCCGCGCATGGGACGCTCTGGCTGCGCAACCACGTCGATATCGACCAGGTGGCCCAGCTGCGGCTGCTGGACGCGATCTGCGTCGTCCGCGACCGGTTCGCAGGGGTCATCGACATCCAGATCATCGCCTTCCCTCAGCTCGGCCTGGCCCGCAATCCTGAGGCGGTCGAGCTGATGTGGCGGGCGATGGAGCGCGGCGCGACCGTGGTCGGGGGCATGCCCCACGGCGAGCAGAACATGGACGATGCCGCGCGCCACATCGAGATCGCCTTCGAGATCGCGCGGGCCTACGATGCCGACGTCGATATGCACATCGACGAGACGGACGATCCCTATTGGCACACCCTCGAGCTGCTCGCGGACAAGACCATCGAAACCGGCTACCAGGGCAGGGTGGCCGCGGGTCACTGTTGCGCGATGGCCGGGTGGGATGATGCGCTGGCCGAGCGCGTGATCGGGAAGGTCCGCCGGGCGGAGGTCAACGTCTGCACCAACTCGCCCGTGAACCTGCTGCTCCAGGGTCGCGGCGACCGCCAGCCGGTGCGCCGGGGCATCGCGCGCGTGCGGGAGCTGTTGGAGGCCGGGGTCAACGTGACGTGCGGCCAGGATGACATGATGAATATGTTCTATCCGTTCGGGAAGATGGACATGCTCGAGGTGGCGGATTTCGTGGCGCACGCAGCGCACCTGAGTTCGGCCGAACACATCCAGGCAGCTTTCGACATGCCACGCAGCCGCGCGGCGCGCACGCTGCGCCTGCCCGACTACGGCGTCAAGGTTGGCGCGGAGGCCAATCTTGTCCTCATTCCGGCAGACTCGGCGGCGGATGCACTGGCTCGCCATCCGGTCAGGCCCTATGTTATCCGCCGGGGCGAGATCCTGGTCGAGAATCGGATCGAGACACTCTACGCCAACGGCGTGCCTGGCTGATCCGGGACGCGCAGATTGCCTGTGGAGCGTGTGAGATGATAGGTGGGGCCATTCGTGGGGATCGACGGCCGCTGTACGAGCAGGCTCAGGCGGCCATCATCAAATGGATCGCTGACGGTGCGCTCCAGCCGGGCGCGCAATTGCCCTCGGAGGATCAGCTGGCGGTCAGTCTGGGCGTCAGCCGCACCACCATCCGCGGCGCGCTGGGCAACCTCGAGACGTTGGGCTACATCGTGCGCGTGCACGGTGCCGGCACTTTTGTGGCGCAGCGCCCCTTCAAAGTGGAGGCAAAGCTGGCGGAGCTCGAGAGCTTCCACCCGCGGCTGGCAGCGCGAGCAGGTCTCGCCTCGTCCATCTCTCATCTCGTGATCGAAGAAATGCCGGCGGACGCGACCGTTGCCGCCGCGCTCCATGTGACAGAAGGTAGCACGGTGATCCGCATCGCGCGCGTGGTGACGTTCGGCGGAACGCCGGTCGTCCACCTCGAGGATTTTCTGCCCGCCGGCAAGTCCTCCATCGCCGCGCTCCGGGCCAACTTCCGTGATTCGACCGTGGATTACTTCGACGGCTGCGAAGGCCGGCCCATGGCCGAGTGGAGCGACAGTATCCTGGAGGCAGAGCCGGCCGGCGAACGGGAGGCAGCCCTGCTCAAGGTCGCCAGGGGAACCACCCTGTTGCGCCTGGATGAAGGATTCTACGGTGCAGACGGAACGCTCCTGAGCTGGTCGCACATCCACATTGTGCCGGAATTCTTCCGGTTCCGCATGCGGCGGCAAATCGTACATGATACAGGCTCAACCACGCGCAATCGCGCAGACGGCGGCGAATAAGGCCGCACGACTTTTCACAGTCCAGGAGGAGGAATCAGCGATATGACTCACGATTGGCAGGCCCTGACGAATGACTTCGTCGACCTTCTTCTTGCTGGCCAGGAAGCACCGGCCATCGAGCGGACGCGCAGCGCACTGGAACAGGGCGCCAGCCCACAGGACTTCTTCCAGTTCGTCATCACACCGGCCCTGGAGGAGATCGGCCGGCGGTTCGAGGAGCTGGAGATCTTTCTGCCCGAACTGGCCATCTCCGGCGAAACGGTGCAGGCGATCAGCGAGACCGTGATCAACCCGGCGCTGGCAATTGCGTCGCAGGAGCAGTCCCGACAGGGCACAGTCGTCCTCGGCACGGTGCAGGGCGACCTGCACGACATCGGCAAGAACATGGTTGGGCTGATGCTGAGCGTCCATGGCTTCAAGGTGATCGACCTGGGCACCAACGTGCCGCCGGCTGAGATCGTGCAGCGCGCGGAGAAGGAAGGTGCGGACATCATCGCCATGTCGGCGCTGCTGATGACCTGCCTGCCCTACATGAAGGATGTCCTCGATCGGCTGGTAGCTCTCGGTCTGCGCAGCAAGTACGCCGTGATCATCGGCGGCGCGCCGACGAGCCCGGAGGTGGCACGCGCGTTCGGCGCCGATGCATACGGGGCAAGTGCCGCTGAGGCGGTGCGTATCAGCCGTGAACTCATGGCCGCTCGCCGGCAGGCCGTGGCATAGCGCAAGAAGGGAGTTGACGCATCATGAGAACTAGAGGACGCCTGCTCCAGGTGTTGGACAAGGCCGAGAACGGTCCGATCGTCACGGAGACCGACTTCGATCGCCGCTACATTCGCGAGGCGGTCGCCGGACTCGTCAGGAAGTACGACCTCGCGCTGCCCAAGGGCGTGCTCGTGCCGTCGGACGATGCCCTGGCCGATCGCATCTTCCTGGCCGGGCTCGAGCTGGCGCGCGAGACCGGGGTCTGGTGCATCGACACTGGTCGGCGCATGATTTTCTCACAGGCTGAGCTGGAAGAGATCATCGAGACCGCTCCGTCGAACGTGGTTCTGGGCGAAGGGGCAGACACCGTCTCCCTGCACGCGCGGCGGCCTGACGAAAACAGCCGCGTGGGGACCATCGGCGGGGCGTACGGCATCCCGGTGCCCGAAGACCAATTCACCGCCATCATGCTGAGCTACGCTCAGGAGCCGCTGATCGACTTCATCGACAATGCCAGTCTCACCGCGACCTACGGCCGGCCGATTCGTGCCGGCTCGCCATGGGAGGCGCTGGCCTGCTGGCAGGAGTGCGATCTCTCCTTCGAGGCGATCCGCCGCGCAGGCCGGCCGGGCATGCCGATCGGTTGCGCCGAGAACTCGCCTTCGGCCATCGGCGAGCTCTCCACGACCACCTACGGCGGATTCCGACCGACCGACTGGCATCACGCATGCTTCATCAGCGAGCTCAAGACCAACTACGCGGAGCTGACCAAGGCCACGCACTACGCCCGCACTGGCTCGCACGTGCACGGCTTCTACAATCCCATCTACGGCGGCTACGCGGGCGGCGGCGAGGGGATGGCCGTGGTCATCGTCGCGGGCATGGTCTTGCTGCAGGCGTGCTACCACACCGTTACCGTCAATCCGGGCTGCAGCCACCCGTTCCTGAGCTGCGACACGCATCCGTTGATGATTCCGTCCATCTCGGCGGCGCTGCAGGCACTCAACCGGAACACGACTCTGCTGACGACGAGCTTCGTCCGGCCCGTCGGCGGGCCCGGCACGAAGGACATTCTGTACGAGACGGCCGCGCTGACCCTTGCGTCGGTGCCCGCGGGCATCGCCCTGATGGAGGGCGTGCAATCCGCCACCGGGCGATTCCCCGCGCACTGCAGCGGCCTCGAAGCGCGCTTCATGGCCCAGGTCACCCACGCGGCCGAGAAGCTCACCCGCCAGGATGCCGAGCCGCTCGTCCAGGCATTGACCGCGAAGTACAAGGACGGTATGAAGGCGATGCCAATTGGCAAACCCTTCGCCGAGGTGTATGATCTCACCACTGTTCAGCCGCTGCCCGAGTGGCGGGCGGTCTACGAAGAGGTCTGCCAGGAAGTCGAGTCGCTCGGCCTGGCGCTCTAGCTACACAGACATCAGTATACACGGGAGGAAGCTCAATGAAACCAATCAACAACTCAAAGGTCCGTTCGATCCTGGTGGGTATGCTCTTGCTGGCCGTGCTCACCGCATGCGCGCCGGCGGCGCAGGCACCCGCGGCCCCGGCACCCCCGCGCAGACGAAGATCGGCACCCCGAGCTCGACGCACTTCGCGTAGATCGGATAGAACTTCGCGTCGTCGATCGGGACCTGGGGCAGGCAGCCCGCCGGAAAGGCTCCGAAGGCCCGCACGCCGAACTCTTCGTACTCCCGCACCATCTGACGGATGCCCTCCATCCCCCGATTCGGGTCGACGTTGCCCGACGGGATGAAGCGATCCGGATGCTCCTTC
>CAZMIS010000124.1:0-10243 GCA_964566325.1 uncultured Anaerolineales bacterium | reverse complement strand
GGTGACGCTGGCGGGCGGCGTCGGAACCCGGTGGACGCAGGGCGCAGGCGTGGTGAAGGCGTTGCATCCGTTCTGCCGGCTGGGAGGGCGACATCGCACCTTCCTCGAGGTGCACCTGGCCAAGAGCCGGCGCATCAGCCGGCTGGCAGTGAACCCGCTGCCACACGTCATCACCACCAGCTACCTGACGCACGGTCGCATTGCCGCGTACCTCGCCCGCGAGGGCCATCACCGTGATGGCGACCGGACGGTGCAGGGAGACGCCTTCGGCATCCTGTCGCCCGGCAGGGCCATCGGCCTGCGCCTGGTGCCGATGGCACGCGATCTGCGCTTCGCCTGGGAGGAGATGCCGCAGCAGCTCCTCGACGAGCAGGCGCAGAAGGTCCGCGAAAGCCTCCACGCGGCGCTTATCGCATGGGCGCAGGAGACGGGCGAAGCCAGCGACTACCGGGACAACCTGCCGCAACAGTGTCTGCATCCGGTGGGACACTGGTACGAAGTGCCGAACATGTTCAAGAACGGCGTGTTGGCGCAGTTGCTGCGGGCGCAGCCGGCCCTGCAATACCTGATGGTCCACAACGTCGACGTGCTGGGCACGGACGCTGACCCTGCGGTCGTCGGGTGGGTGATGCACAGCGGGCGAGCATTCATTGCCGAGGTCATCGCGCGCAGCATCGAAGATCGCGGGGGGGGGCTGGCGCGCGTCGATGGCCGCCTCCGGCTGCTGGAAGGGCTGGCAATGCCGCACGAGGAGGACGAATTCGGTCTCTCCTACTACAACTCGAACACGAGCTGGCTGCACATCGACCAGCTTCTGGGCATCTTTGGCCTGACGCGGGAGGCTATCCTCGCCGCGGCCGATGGCGACATTGCGGCCGGAGAGGCGATCACAGTGGGCATCCGGCGCGTTGCGGCACGTATGCCGACCTACATCACGTTGAAGGATGTGAAGAAACGCTGGGGGTACGGCCAGGAGGACATCTTCCCTGTCGCTCAGTTCGAGAAGCTGTGGGGTGACATGACCGCCTTGCCCGACCTGCCGTGTGGCTTCATCGCCGTGCCGCGCATGCGCGGCCAAAATCTCAAGGATCAGGCGCAGCTCGATGGTTGGCTGCGCGACGGCTCCGCAACCTACGTGGAGAACCTTTGCGAATGGTGAATGGGCCGATCAACAGCATGGAGGCGTGAACGAGGATGTTCATACTTCTCACAGGTCAGCGCGGCAGCGGCAAGACCACTGCCTGCTGGAAGGCGTTATCGGAGTTGCGCGGCAGCGGTCGCAAGCTTGCGGGCTTCATCTCCCCCCCGTTGCTCGATGCGAACGGCAAGAAGACGGGCATCGAGATGCTGGACCTCACCACGGGCGAGCATCAGACCTTCGCCCGCATCGTCGGGCCGGACGAGGGGGCCGATGTCGGCGTCTACCGGCTGGAGCCTGGCGCCATCGAGTGGGCTCAAAGAGTGCTGTCCGCGGCGATCGTATCCGACATGGACTGGCTCGTGCTCGACGAGATCGGGCCGCTGGAGCTTCATCAGGGCGGCGGGTTCGCGTTTGCGTTGCCGCCCCTGGCGGACGCAGTTCGGATTCCCAACGCGATCGTGATCGTGCGGCCCGAACTGGTCGACGAGTTGTCCGACCGCCTGGGGCGGACGGACATCGTTCGGTTCGAGGTGACCAGGGACGGGCGGACCACGGCCCCGGGCAGGCTGGTCAGATTGACGCAGGAGGCACACATCGCATGAGCAAGCTTGTGTTATCGGAGAAATACGGCATCGCTGCGGCCATCGGCCTCTTGCTGCTGACCATGCTCAACAGCGCAACCCTGATGCTCGTTGGCTCCATCCTGGGCCTGGTTGCCGGGATCTGGGTGCTCAGGAAGGGCGACGCACGCAGGGTCGCTGCGGTTGCGCTTGCCGGGTTTGCGGTCGCAGCGGTGTTCGCGATCGTGGGCCTGGTGCGCGGGCTCTGAGGCGACGCGGCGTGCTCGACGTTGACGGCAGGCAGGAGGGGCGGGAGGTGCACACACCATGACTGGCAACCATTCTGACGGACAAGGGCCGATCATCCCCGCCGTCATCGTGATCTTCGGCGCGAGCGGCGATCTCACCGAGCGCAAGCTGATTCCCGCGCTGTACACCCTGTACGTCGAAGGGCGGCTCGGGGACCAGTTCGCGGTGATCGGGGTCGCCCGCAGCGATATGGGCGGCAGCGATGATGCTGCCGGATTCCGTGAACACCTTCGGGAATCGGCCCTCAAGAACGCGCGCGTCGGGGCCGGCGATGCGGCCCAATGGGCCGGCTTCGAGGAGCATCTCTACTACTGCCAGGGGGATTACGGCTCCGCGCAGACCTACAAACGCCTCGGGAAGCTGGCCGCCGAGATGGACGCGCTCCACGCGAGCGAGGGCAACCGCCTCTTCTACCTGGCCACCCCTCCCCAGCTCTATCCCATCATCGCGGAGCAGATCGGCAAGGCCGGCCTGAACACGAGCAGCGGCTTCGCGCGCATCATCGTCGAGAAACCGTTCGGGCACGATCTTGCCAGCGCTCACGACCTCAATCGGTGCATCCACGAGGTATTCGACGAGAGCCAGGTTTATCGCATCGACCACTACCTGGGCAAGGAGACGGTCCAGAACATCCTGGCGTTTCGGTTCGCCAATGCCATCTGGGAGCCGCTCTGGAACCGCAACTACGTCGATCATGTCCAGATCACGGCCGCGGAGACGGTGGGCGTCGAGGGACGCGCGGGCTACTATGAAGGCGCGGGCGTGCTGCGGGATACGTTCCAGAACCACCTGCTGCAGCTGCTCACGCTGACGTGCATGGAGCCGCCTGCCGCGTTCAATGCCAAGTTCCTGCGCGATGAGAAAGTGCAGGTCCTGCAGGCGGTTCGCCCCCTGCGACCGGATGATATCCCCAAGAACACCGTGCGCGGCCAGTATCGGACCTATCGGGATGAGCCGGACGTGGTGAAAGGCTCCGTTACCGCCACGTTCGGCGCACTGTGCCTGCACGTGGACAACTGGCGCTGGCAGGGCGTGCCGTTCTACCTGCGCTCGGGCAAGCTGATGCCCGCCAAGGTGACCGAGATCACCGTCCAGTTCAAGGACGTGCCGCACCAGATGTTTCCCAGCGTCCGAGCCGAGGGCTCGGTCCGCGGTGGCGCGCCGCGCGCGAATTTCCTCAGCCTGTGCATCCAACCGGACGAAGGGGTCCATCTGCGCATCGAGACCAAGGCGCCCGGCCAGGGCATGCAGATGCGCTCGGTGGATATGGAGTTTCACTTCGGCGACGAATTTGGCCATGCCGCGCTGCCCGACGCGTACGAGCGCCTCTTGCTGGATGCCATCGCCGGCGATGCCTCGCTCTTCGCGCGCGCGGACGAGATCGAGCTGAGCTGGCAGATCATCGACCCCATCCAGGCGAGCTGGGAGCAGGCGCCACAGCCTGAGTCCGGCGAGTGGCGGGCGGTGGTGGCGCCGCCCCTGGAGTTCTATGAGGAGGGAACCTGGGGGCCACTCGGTGCGGAACAACTGCTGGCGCACACCGGGCGACACTGGCGGCTCGGGTGCTACCGCCCCGACGACCAGGCGCACGGCCGCAAGCGAGGCCGCAAGTGATCGCACCAGGTCAGGATTGTCCCATGAAGATCGCGGTGCTGCCCGGCATGGCGGCCTTCCACCGCGAGGCCGCAGCCCGCGTCGTGGCGGCCCACGATGCTGCGCTGACGCGCCATGGACGCTTCGACCTGGTGCTGGCGGGCGGTTCTACGCCGGCTGGGCTCTACGCCGTCCTGGCGTCGCAATTCATCGATCGGCTGGAGTGGCACCGCATCCATTTCTTCTTCGGCGACGAGCGCTGCGTGCCGCCGGATCACGCGTGGAGCAACTACGGCATGGCCCACCACACGCTGCTCCAGCACGTGCCCCTGCCGCCCGCCAACATCCATCGCATGGCCGGGGAGCTGTCGCCGGAGGTTGCGGCCGGGCTGTACGCCGCCGAGTTGGCGGGCGCGGAGTTGACGCACGCGGAGGTGTCGCCGGCGGTCGCCGAGGTGGCGCAGTTGGCCGGCGCGGCCTGCCCTCGGTTCGACCTGATCCTTCTCGGCATGGGCGACGATGGGCACACGGCCTCGTTGTTTCCCGGCATGCCCGCGCTCGCAAGCCAGGAGATGGTCGTTGCCAGCGCGGTGCCGGCCTACGTCGAACCGCAGGTGTGGCGCATCACCCTCACCCTGCCCGTGCTGAACGCGGCCCACGAGGTGCTCGTGCTCGCCGCAGGCGCGGGCAAGGCGTCCATGATCCGCCGCATCACGGCCGCGCTGCGATCGGGCGACGGCGGCGCGGATGCGCAGCTGCCGCTCGCGCGGGTGCGGCCGGCGGCGGGGCGGCTGGCCTGGCTGTTGGACGACGCAGCCGCTGCCGAGCTCGGGGAGGCGTAGCCGATGGGAAAGCGCGGTGAAGGGTGGTTCGTGCTGCAGATGGTGCTCTTCGCAGTGATCCTGCTGGCCCCTCGTTTCCCTGCGGTGACGTTCCCGTGGTGGGCCGGCGCGATCGGGGTGGCCTGCGTGGCCGCGGCCGGGATCCTTGGCACCTGGGGCATGATGGCGCTGGGCAGGAATCTCACCCCATTTCCCCGGCCCCTGGAAGGTGGCAGCCTGGTGACCCAAGGTCCCTATGCGTTGGTGCGCCATCCGATCTACAGCGCCTTGATCCTCGGCACGCTCGGATGGTCGCTCATGCGCGCGAACCTGCTCGGCGTCTTGCTGGCCGCGATCCTGCTGGTCTTCTTCGATCTCAAGTCGCGCCGCGAGGAGCGTTGGCTGGCTGAGGCGTATCCGGACTATGAGGCTTACCAGCGCCGCGTGCGGAAGCTGATCCCCTGGATCTACTAACGCACTCTCCACACCGTGTCTTCCGCGCCTAGATCCAGCCCTGCTTCTCGGCGAACTCCGTCAGGAAGGGCAGCTCGACGCGATTGCCGTTGTAGGCCCGGAGCGCGTAGTACAGGCCCAGTCCATGCGGCACCAGGAAGATGACCCACAGGCACACCGCGCCACATCCGAGGGTCACTGCCGTCAGGATGGTGAACACCACCGAGGCCAGGATCTCATACACGATGGCCGTCACGTAGAACAGCAGCGACATGACGGCATGATGTCGCTGGAAGGCGCGTTCCCTCGTGCTCTTCGCGGCCAGTTGGATGATGGACACGATCGGCAGCTGCAGGATGACCATCGACAGCCAGGCGAGCATGGCCATCAGCCGGTCGCTGTCAGAACCTTCCGGCGTTCGCCGTTCGACCGTGCCGATCGGCTCGCTCCAGGTGCTCGACGGACCATCCGCGGCCGGCGCCTGCTCTGTCTGCTGCCCCTCGTTCTGCTCCTCGGGCTCCGACGGGATCACCGTGATTTCGTCATTCATAGCAATCCTCCTCTGCCATTCATTACGTACGCAATGGTGCGAAGTTTCAGAGCCTGGCGACGCCCGATGCGCATCGCAACCTCATCTGAGGCCTTGCGTATACACAGGTGAACAGATTCAGTCGGGGAGGATCAGAATGAAAGACAATCGAACCGGCACCCTGGCCATCGGAACGTTGTTGGTGGTCATCGGCGTGTTGTTCCTGCTGCAGAACTTCAACGTGTTCGGCAGCATCGGAGACTTCGTGTGGATGGTCCTGTTTGGCGCGGGCGGGCTGGCCTTTCTGTACGTCTTCGCGACGAACCAGCAGCAGTGGTGGGCCGTGATTCCGGGATTCGTCCTGCTGGGCCTCGCTGCGCTGATCGGGTTCGGAGATAAGCTCGGCGCGTGGGGCGGAGCGCTGTTCCTGGGAAGCATCGGCCTTGCGTTTCTGGTCATCTACTTCATCCGCCGGGACTTCTGGTGGGCGCTCATTCCGGGCGGCGTCCTGATGACGCTGGCGGTCGTCGCCGCGTTGGGCGAAAACCTTCCGGGCGAGATGACGGGCAGCATCTTCTTCCTCGGCCTGGCAGCCACGTTTGCCCTGCTGTACTTCCTGCCCGGGGCCGCGGGCCAGACGCGCTGGGCCATCATCCCTGCCGCAGTGCTCGCTGTGATGGGCGTGATGTTGATGTTGTCCCTGGGCGGGCTGATCAATTATCTGTGGGCGATCGGCTTGATCCTGGCCGGGGCCTACCTGCTCTATCGGGCGGCGCCGTTCACTCGCCGGTAATCGCCGCAATTGGAGGGTCTCATGGAAGAACAAAAGCAGTATCACGGTGGGTTTGTGTGGCCCATCCTCTTGATCGGGGCAGGCGTGCTGTTCCTGCTGAATAACCTGGGCATGGTTGACTGGGGCATCTGGATGACGCTTCTGCGCTTCTGGCCGGTGCTGCTGATCGCAGTGGGGCTCGACATCCTGGTCGGCCGGCGTTTTCCCATAGGGTCTGTCCTGCTTGGGCTGCTCGTGATCGGCTTTCTGGTCCTGGCCCTCAGCGGCAGGCTGCCCGGACTTCCGGCGACCTCCGCCGCACTGCAGGTAGACCGCACGGAAACCATCAGCCAGGCGCTCGAAGGCGCCCAGGAGGCTGCGGTTCGCCTCAGATTCGGCGCAGGTGAGTTTGCGCTGGCAGCGCTGCCTGCGGGCAGCGAACGGCTGATCGAGGGCGCCCTCGACCTGAGCCGCGGCGAGGAGTTGACACAGAGCTATAATACCCGTAACGGTGCTTCCACCTTCGTCCTCGAGAGTCGCGGGTCCTGGTCCCTGGGGCCGGATGCGTTGGGAGACTCAGACAAGATGTGGGAGCTTGCGGTGAACCGCGACGTCACGCTGGACCTGGCGCTGGACGCGGGGGCTGGCAAGTCGGTGCTGGACCTGACCAACCTGACACTGAGACGATTCGACCTCAACGGCGGGGTGGGACAGGTCACGGTGAAGTTGCCGGCCAGCGGCCGCTATGAAATGAAACTCGACGGCGGCGTCGGACAGATCATCGTGATGGCTCCGCAGGGGCTGGCCGTCCGGGTGCAGGTCGACGGCGGACTGGGCGGGGTCAGCACGCAGGGCGACTTCCGCCGCCAGGGCGATGCGTACGTGATCGGCGATCCTTCGACTGCATCGAACCGGGCCCTGATCGAGGTCGATGGCGGTGTCGGGCAGATCGTGCTCAGGGCGCTGAGCGAATAGAGCCCTGCGGGCCAGGCAGATACCGCGACGCCGTCTCCTCGCCAACCGGCAGGTGACCGGCGTCGCTGTTTCGGGAAGCGCGCTGCCAGACGCCAGCGCGCTTCTGGCGTATTTCTTGATGATCACGATGCCCACTCACGCACGAACTGACGCGTAGCCTTCTGGGGAGAGAACAACAAGTGACAGCGATCCCGGCAATTGCGACCCACGACCTGGGCCGGATCTACAAGCTGCGCGGCAAGAAGCGCAAGGATGAGCCGAAGGAGTTGGTGGCGCTCGCGGGCGTGGACCTGACGGTTGACAGCGGTGAGATGTTCGGGCTGCTCGGCCCGAACGGTGCGGGGAAGACGACGCTGATCAAGATCCTGACCACCCTGCTCCTGCCGTCGCAGGGCAGCGCGCAGGTAATGGGGCTCGATGTGCTGGCGGACTCGCAGGAGATCCGCCGCCACATCTCGATGGTCAGCGGCGGCGAGACCAGCGGCTACGGGCTGTTGACCGTCGAGGAAAACCTGTGGATGTTCGCCCGCCTGTACGGCCTGGAGAGCAAGGTGGCGAAGCAGCGCATCGCGGAACTGATGGAGGTCGTCGGCATCACCGATCGCGCGCGCACCAAGATCTCCGACCTGTCGACCGGCCTGCGGCAGAAGATGAACTTCATCCGCGGCTTCATCAGCGACCCGGATGTGGTCTTCCTCGATGAGCCCACCCTTGGGCTGGACGTCGGCGCGGCCCGCCAGGTTCGTTCGTTCATCAAGACGTGGATGGAGCGCCATCCGGATCGGACCCTGCTGCTCACCACGCACTACATGGCCGAGGCCGACGAGCTGTGCGACCGGCTGGCCATCATCGACAAGGGCAAGCTGCTTGCGCTCGACACGCCGGAACAACTGAAGCACCGCCTGCAGCGCGAGGCCATCTTCCGCCTGAAGGTCGTGCCGCTGGGCCACCGGCCGGCCAACAGCGACGGGCTGCTGGAGGCCGTGCCCGGCGTCAGGCAGGTCGTCGCCACCGAGGTGGAGGGCGCCACGGACCTGTCGCTCATCCTGGCGGGCGACGATGCGCTCTCCGGCGTGCTCCATCACCTGAACCAGCGCGGCTCCGGCCTGATCTCTCTGGAGAAACGCGAGCCCACGTTGGAGGACGTGTTCGTCGACCTGGTCGGCCGCAGCCTGGACGTCGACACGTCGAGAACGGGGGACGAGAATGGTCGCGGGTGAGAGCCTGATCGGCCGGACCGAGCGGGTTGAGAAGGCGTCGGGGCTGCGGCTCTTCTGGTACGCCATGTGGGCGCGCGCCTACCCGCGCATCATCGGCGCCACGCGCGAGCGGAGCTGGCTCTTCTTCGAGACGCTGCTGCCAGTGCTGGCGGTGGCAGGCTACGTGTTCATCTACCGCGCCATCCAGGCGCCGCCCGAATACACCGGCTTCGCGGTGTTGGGCGGAGCCATGACCGCATTCTGGCTGAACATCCTGTGGTCCATGGCCAGCCAACTGTATTGGGACAAGGATGCCGGCAACCTGGAGCTCTACGTCGTGTCGCCCGCGCCGATGATGGCGATCCTGTTGGGCATGGCGCTCGGCGGGCTGACAATGACCGCGACGCGCGCGATCACCATCCTGGTGGTCTGTTCGGTGCTGTTCGGCGTGACCTACCAGGTGGTCAGCCCGCTGTTGCTGATCGCCGTGTTCGTTGTCACGATGGCCGCGCTCTACGGCATGGGGATGCTCTTCGCCTCGATCTTCCTCGTTGCGGGCCGCGAGGCGTGGCACCTGTCCAACCTGCTGCAGGAGCCGATCTACCTGGCCTCGGGGTTCTACTTCCCCGTCAAGGCGCTGGGGTTCGGGGTCGCCACCGCGGCCTCCATCATCCCGCTGACGCTCGGCATGGATGCGATGCGCCAGCTGATCTTCGCAGGCGGTCCGGCGCTGGGGTTCCTGTCGGTGCCGCTCGAGGTCGGGATCCTGGCAGCCCTGTCCGTCATCTTCATCGGTGCGGCCGGCTTCGCGCTGGCGCGTTTGGAGGTGGTGGGTCGCCGCGAGGGCCGCATCATCGAGCGCAGGAGGTAGGCACGTGTCAGTGGCGCAGCGGGTGTTGGATACTTCCTTCGTACGGCGCAACGACGGGGTGCGGTCGTTTGCCGTGGCGACCTGGCTGGGCTGGCAGATCGAGTCGAACTGGGCCGATCCGTTTCTGTTCGCCATCTACTCGATCGTCCGGCCGATCTCGAGCGCGCTGATCCTGGTCGTGATGTACAGCGTGATCACCGGCGCGGCGTTCCAGCAGCCCATCTTTCCCTACATCTACCTCGGCAACGCGCTGTACATGCTCGTCGGCCAGATCATCACGGGCGTGAGCTGGGCCATCATCGACGATCGCGAGCATTATCGGATGGCCAAGCACCTCTACACTGCGCCCATCAACGGCTATGCATACCTGTTCGGCCGCGGCGTGGCGCGCATCATCATCGGCGCGATCTCGGTCGTCATCACGATTGCGTTCGGGGTCTTCGCCTTCAAGTTGCCCGTGGTCCTGAGCGGGATCGACTGGGGCCTGTTGCTCGTCAGCCTGGCGTTCGGCATCGTGGCGCTGGCCGCGCTGGGGCTGCTCATCGGCGCGTGGACGATGACCATGGCGCGGCACTTCTGGTCCGTCGGCGAGGCGCTGTCTGCGGGCATGTACCTGTTCGCGGGCGCGATCTTTCCGCTGGACGTGTTGCCCGCCTGGCTGCGCTGGATCGGCTACCTCTTCCCCGTGACGTATTGGCTCGAGTTGTCGCGGCGCGCGCTGCTGGGCCAGGCGGCGCTGGGCTTCCAGACGTTCTCGGCGTGGAGCAACGCCTCGCTGCTCGGCGTGCTCGTGGGATTCACGGTCGTGCTGACGCTCGGTTCGATCCGGTTCTACCGTTGGGCGCTGAACCGCGCAAAGGACGAGGGGATGCTCGACATGGAGACGGGGTACTGAGGCCGGGCCTTCATTCCTGGATGTGCTCGGCGCGGGCGCGGGGCGCATCCAGGTGCGTGTACCGCTGCGACACGCGCCAGGGTGCGACGAGGGGCGACAGGAAGGGCAGGTCGCCCCTCGTCGCG